>CAITYI010000411.1 GCA_903896585.1 uncultured bacterium | reverse complement strand
TTGGTGATTACCCCGTTGCGCGTTCTCTTCTTGATTGTTTTGATCGGCACCACCGTTGAAGTTCTCACCCGTAAGACTCGCAATGAAATTCGCTCCCGAAATTGGAGGAAGCACGTGCAGAATCACACGATCATCATTGGGTACGGAGTGAAGGGTCGCAGCGCTGGTCGCGCACTCGTCGATGCAGGCTTCGATAAAAACACCATCATTGTGGTGTCCCCCGACCACGAATGCTGCGAACAGGCCACCCGCGATGGCTTGATTGCTATCAACGGTGACGCCCGCAGTGAGGAAGTACTGCGAGATGTTTCCATTGAAAAGGCCGGTCAAATAATTATTGCAACCGATGAAGATGACACCAGTGTTCTTGTCACACTGACCGCCCGTCGGCTGGCTCAACCTGAGTGTCGAATCGTTGCGGCGGTACGCGAGTCGCAGAACGCAGATATTTTGCGGCAATCTGGTGCAAACAGCGTGATTCCTACCGCTGAATCTGCTGGTCGTCTGATGGGTCTGTCCGTGATTAGCTCGGAGGCTGGTGCACTCATGGAAGATTTACTCGACTCTTCCCGAGGTCTTGAGGTCACCGAACGTGAGATCAATAAAGATGAACTTGGTTTGTCTCCCGCGGAACTGGATGTCAACGGACAGATCGTGTTGGCGGTAATCCGTAATGGAGTAACGCATCGGTTCTATTCGGAAAGTATTCGGCTCCTCGAGCGTGGTGATCACCTAGTGGTCATTAAATACAACCGCGAAGAAGACCAGCCCGAACAACCACTTAAAAAGCAATAGAGCTTGAAGCAAGAGAACTCGAAGCAATAAAACAAAGCCAACGAGAGGATCCGCCATGTATGCAATTACTCAAGAGGAATATGGCGGTCCAGAGTCACTGGAGTGGACAAAGGTTGCTGATCCGCACCCGGCACCCGGTGAAGTGATTATTGATATCACCGCGACCGCAGTGAACCGTGCCGATATTTTGCAGCGGGAGGGTAAATACCCGCCACCGCCCGGGGTCACCGACACCTTAGGGCTCGAATGCTCAGGAACAATTGTGAGTGTCGGGGCGGCGCTCACCATGGATCGCATTGGTGAGCGGGTCACGGCGTTGCTATCCGGTGGTGGGTACGCCCAGAAGGTTGCCGTTCCAGTGGGTCAAGTCATGAGTGTTCCCGAGGGCGTTAGTTTGTTAGACGCTGCCGGTTTACCCGAGGTTGCCTGCACGGTGTGGAGTAATCTCAAAAATGTTCTTAACCTGCGTGAAGGTGAATCAATTCTGATTCACGGTGGTGGTTCAGGAGTGGGCACCATGGCAATTCAGGTGGCTAAAGCCATGGGTGCCAAAGTGGCCGTGACCGCCGGTAGTCAGGCAAAACTCAATACCTGCGCATCCCTTGGCGCTGACCTTTTGATCAATTACAAAAATGAAGACTTTGTGGAAAAAGTGAATACTGCCTTCGGTGGAGTAGACACGATTCTTGACAACATGGGTGCCAGTTACCTTGAACGCAATATTGATGCCCTCAAGCGCAATGGGCGCATGGTGATCATTGGGTTGCAAGGTGGTTCCACGGTCGAGTTCAATATCGCGCAAGCACTGCGCAAGAACATCACGATTTCGGCAACTTCATTGCGCGCTAGACCAGATCAGGAAAAGTCCGCAATTTGTCGTGAGGTGGAAAAAGTTATCTGGCCTTGGATTGCAAGTGGCACCATCAAGCAGGTCATTGATCGCGTCATGCCAATTCAACAGGCACCCGCCGCTCAACAATTGATTGAAAACGGCGAGGTCACCGGAAAAATTCTTTTGCAGGTGCGTTAATTATTTGCTGGTGCGTTAATTATTTGCTAACGCGAAATTAAACGAGCGCTGCAATTCGACGAATCAAATATGGCGAGAAATACCCTGCGTACTTGACCTGCAGTTCGGAGTTACGCCAATCCATGCCGGTCACCACTCCACGACATGCGGAGTGTTGGCACAGGCAGGTGAATTCATCGTAATCAGAAGCATCGCACATGGCGTAATCAAATGAGAGTTCCTCGCCCACTTCAATATCGCGCATAGCAACGAGCACCTGGGATCCGACTAAACCGCAATTGGGCTCACAGGAATGGTTGAGCATGTCACCGGGTTCGGGGGTATCACTGGACACGAGATACAGATCGTGATCGATCTGGATTGAGCGACCCTGTCGGTCATCGTTCATGCCCGCAAGGGTGGCGCGGTCAATAACCCAGCCGCCGAATCCAGCCACGGTTTCACCTTGGGAAATGCGTTCAGTGACGAACGAGCCCCAGCCTTTTTCCCCTGCGGGTCGGGCTTGAGCTTTCGGTGTCAACCAGTTGTAGTCCAATGAAGGTCCTCTCACACAGGATGCCTCCCCACCGGTCGGGGAAGGCAAAGTGAAAGAACTATGCCACATGTATGTGGACGAGCGCTAGCCCGGATTCCCTATTGGGTCCCCACGGTAGGTTTAGGGGGTGATTGACCCCCAAATCCTTCGAAATGACCCCGAGGTCATTCGCGAATCCCAGCGTCGCCGCGGTGAGGATCCCGCTCTCGTGGATCAACTGGTCGCTGCCGATATCGGCGCTCGCCAGGATCAGCAATTTTTCGATGACCTCCGCAACACCCAGAAGATTTTGAGCAAGGAAATCGGCCCGCTGCAGGGGCAGCTGAAAAAGAATCCGAGCCCGGAGTTGCAACAGCAGGTTGATCAACTGATGGAAAAGGCGACCGCGCTAGCAGCTGATGTCAAAGCCGCCGAGCAGAAGGCCGCTGCCAAAGCCCAGGAAGTGGACCAACTGTGGCTGCAGGTATCCAATCTCGTCGATCTTCGTTCCCCGGTTGGTGGTGAAGATGACTTCGTTGTTCTCGAAGAAGTCGGCACCCCGCGCGATTTTGCTGCTGAAGGTTTCGAGCCCAAAGATCACCTGACCATTGGTCAAGGAATCAAAGCGATCGACACCGAGCGTGGTGCCAAGGTGTCAGGTTCGCGTTTTTATTTCCTGACCGGTCAAGGTGCCATGCTGGAGTTCGCGCTGCTCAACCTCGCCATGTCCCAAGCTCTGGCCAATGGTTTCATTCCCATGATCACCCCAGCTCTCGTGTTACCCCAAGCGATGGAAGGCACCGGCTTTCTTGGTCAAGCAGCCGAAAACGTGTACCGCATTGAATCAGACGACATGTATCTCGTGGGCACCAGTGAAGTCCCCCTCGCTGCCTACCACTCAGATGAAATCATTCCGGCGAAAGAATTGCCACTGCGGTATGCCGGTTGGTCGAGTTGTTTCCGGCGTGAGGCGGGGGCATCGGGCCGAGATACCACCGGCATTATTCGCGTGCACCAATTCGACAAGGTCGAAATGTTTGTGTACTGCGATCCAGCCGAGGCTGAGGCCGAACATGAACGAATTCTGCAGTGGGAGAAAGACTTTATTGATGCCCTTGAGATTCCGTATCGGGTGATTGATGTCGCCACCGGTGATCTTGGCTCAAGTGCGGCCCGTAAGTTCGATATTGAAGCGTGGATCCCCACCCAAGGGAAATACCGCGAGGTGACATCGACTTCGAATACCACCGAGTTTCAGGCTCGGCGACTAAAGATTCGCATGCGTAATGACTCGGGAACAAAACCACTGGCAACACTGAATGGAACCCTGTGTGCCATGCCACGCATAATCGTGGCGATTTTGGAGAATCACCAGAATGCAAACGGCAGCGTGAACATTCCAGCAGCACTGCGCCCCTATCTTGGTGGCGCAAAACAACTCACCGAACCAAAACAACTCACAGAACCAGGAACCCCATGACTTTCACGGTGCGCGACCGTCGCTCTGAATCACCCGTTCCGCTGCACCAAATCGGTGAACCACTGCCCATTGATTGGCGCCCAGAACTTATTGCCCTTGACATTGACGACACCGTGGTGCAACACCTGGGTAGCTTGCCCGGGGTAGTGGTAGA
>CAITYI010000410.1 GCA_903896585.1 uncultured bacterium | reverse complement strand
TTCCGAGCGAGACATTCGAGCACTGGAGCGAATTGATTCAGAATCAAAGCGCCTGGAACGCTTGGTCACTAGCCTGTTGGAACTTGACACGCAACAAAATGGCACTGATATAAAAATGGTCATTCACCTTGACGAGCTCATTACACTTCACTTTAATGATCTACAAACAATTTCTCAGCGACCGATTTCTTATGACCTAGAAAGTGTCACAATTGAAGGGGACCCAAACGGTTGGGCACAACTTATTGGGAACATCACTCAAAATATTGTTCGATACACGCCACCGAAGTCAGAAGTCGGTGTGGCACTACACCGAATTAAGGTTGAGGATACGGATTGGCTCGAATTTCTAGTTGACGACTGCGGCCCAGGAATTCCAGTCGAGAGAAGAACTGAGGTCTTTTCCCGTTTTTCCCGCCTCGATTCATCACGATCAGCTCAAACGGGAGGCTTCGGCTTAGGTATGAGCATTATGAAAGCTGTCATCGAGGCCCACTCCGGAATCATTGAATTGAATCAGAGCCCTTGTGGCGGGCTACAAATTCGGATCCTGGTACCCGATACTGGGGCCCTAGGCGCCATCAACCATTAGGCCGTGTAAGTGACCTGATTCCGCGAAAGAGAACATGCTGGAGTTGCCATCGGGGTACCAAGCAAGTTTTGATAGGGAACATGGTGGAAGTTCCATCTTGAAAACTGCTTCCAGCGGCGCACCAACCGCCGTGCTCGTCATGATCTTGATGGGAGTGACGTGGGAAACAATCAAAACGTGCTCTCCAGCAAATTGATCAAGAACTTTGCGCCTACCCTGCTCGACTCGATCTTTGACGTGGGCAAAAGACTCTCCGCCCGGTGGCGCAATATCGGTGCCAGATAGCCACTCTTGGAGTTCATCCGGCCATCGCTTGCTCACTTCGGAGAATGTGCAGCCGTCCCATTCGCCAAATGCTGCCTCCGCAAACTCAAACATGGTGATGACTGGCACTCCGACAGCGGTAGACACAAAGTGAGCGGTTTGCTGAGCGCGCAAAAGTGGTGATGCAATGATGGCGGTGACTTCATTGCGACGAGCCACCTCAGCGGCAAGTGCCTGGGCTTGCTGCTCGCCAAGAGGTGCGAGTGGAACATCGAGTCCGCCTGAACCGCTGAATCTCTTTTCTAATGAGTAGACCGAGGCTCCGTGTCGGGCCATGTGCGTGGTAACCGGGACCCCGATGTCAGCCCACCCGATCATGGCATTGGCCGTTTTCGCGAGTGCTGTCTCTACTACGTCACGGGCAAAAAGTTCCTGGACAGAGCCCAAAAGATCTTCATCGGATGATCCAGGCAGATTCAAATCCACTGTCCGGCGAATTGTGACCGGAGTGAGTCCGTCGAAGGAATCAAGAATTTCATTAGCTAAAGCATCGGCCGCCGCATTTTGTTCTCGGGGCACCCAGCAGTAGGTCACTTGACCTGCAGGCAAAATGGATCGGGCTTCCTTGGCCAGATCTCGCATATTGGGATGCTTAATTTGCCAGCGGCCTGACATCTGCTCAACGACTAACTTGGAATCAAGCCGCACCTCCACACATGCATCTGGGTCAAGTTGAGCGACATACCTCAATCCCGCTATTGCACCGTTGTACTCCGCGACGTTGTTGGTCGCGGTGCCTAGTGACCCACCCAGTTCAGCAATGACAGCCCCCGAGGATGCATCGCGTACTAGTGCTCCGTAGGCCGCAGGTCCAGGATTACCTCTGCTTCCACCATCGGCTTCTACAACAAAGTCGCGCGGCACTTAGATTCCTGACTCCGACGTGCGAATCAATATGCGACGACATTCCTCACATTGAACGACTGTTTCGATTGGAGCCACTTTAATGACCTGCATTTCCTGCGGTGGGATAGTGAGACGGCAGCCGCCACATTGACCGCGGTGCAGAAGTGCGGCACCAACTCCTGAGTGTGATTCCCGAATTTTCTCGTACAAAGACATGAAATCCGAAGGTAGGGCGAGAGCAAGAGCAGCCCGCTCCTTCTCCACTTCTGTGATATCGGCGCTTAGGGTGTCGGTGAGATCCTGCAAAGTCGTGCTGATCTGTTCAAGTTCGCCGGATAATGTCGTTACCTGCCCAGCTAGGACTGAAACAGCCGCCTCTGCACCCTCGACTCTTTCCATGATTTCGAGTTCGAGATCCTCGAGCTCGGTTCTTCGCCGAGCAAGGGATTCAAGTTCATGCTGGAGAGCAGAAAGCTGCTTGGGGTCGTTGATGGTTCCAGAATCGAGCAACTGTTGGTCTTTAATTATTCGTTGCCGGACAACCTCAACATCAGCATCAGATCTCGCCTGATCCCTTTGCAAATCACCAAGAATAACCTCTGCAGCAACGTGTTGGTTGCGAGCGCGGGTTAATTGAGTCTCGAGCTCCGCTTTGCGCTCGATCTCGGGAAGTGAACCTTTGCGGTGGACGAGTTGTGCTATCTCGGTGTCCTTCGCTTGAACCTCGAGCAATTTCTCCTGAGTGGAAGGGTCGATATTCAGCGGATACTCCTGATTTAGTTGGTGAGGTGCATTGTCCATGGGTCCGTACTCGTGGTGGACACCACACAGGTAACCGTACCCTGCAACTTCTCATGGAGCAGCGAGGCGACCATGGGCACCCAGGGCCATTCACTCGAGTAATGAGGGACATCGATCAGCGCACACAGATCACGTGGGTGATCAAGGACTTTGTGGTGCTTCAAATCAGATGTGACGTAGCAATCGGCCAACGTAGCCGCCAGCGCCAGCAGGGAATCTCCGGAGCCGCCGCAGACGGCAACCATGGAGATCTGATGGTGCGGATCGCCGGCAACCCTGATTCCCGCTGCACTGCCCGGGAGTGAAGACGCAACTCGCTTCGCAAAATCCGAGAGTGTCACCGGTTCCTTGAGTCGGCCCACTCGGCCAATTCCGGTGTCCACGCGATCACCCGGAACCAGAGGAACGCAGTCCACGACTCCAAGGAGTGCGGCAAGTGCGTCTGACACTCCGGGATTAGCCTGGTCAGCATTTGTGTGCGCATTAAAAAGTGCAATGCCATGGGCGATCGATTCGTGAATAACTCGCCCGCCCACCGTGTCTCGAGCAACCGAATGAACGCCTGTGAGAAAAAGTGGGTGATGGGTGACAATCATTTGTGCGCCAATTTCAATTGCTTCATAAACGACATCAATAGTTGGGTCAAGTGCGCACAAAACAGTCGTCACAGTCGAATCAAGATCCCCGCACACCAGACCCACACTGTCCCATTCCTCAGCAGTGTGTGGCGGATACATCTGTTCAAGGAGGTCAGCCACGGCCCCTACGGAAGACATGTCGACAGATTAGCCAGTCCGGTGTAGTCAGCCCCCGTTGAGGGCTTAAATGAGAGGGAAATCAGGATGGCTTAATTAGCCGGCTAAGCACGCCGGGTCATACAAAGATTCGGGAATGATGGCATCGGTCGGGTACGTTCCATCGGCATAAGTTCCGCACACTGTGACAGCGTCCTTGGGAATCCAGAACTGTCCCTCAGCTTCAAAGATGAACATTCTTGGTGCTGACATTTCGCCTTCAGCGGGGTTTGTTGTCGCATATGCCCAACCATCCTCACACTTATAGCCACTGATCTCGAAGCCCCCGTCACCATAAACAGCACTAACGGCTTCTTGCATTGCTGCATCGGTGCACTCGGTCATCCCACCGACCATGGTGTCTTCACTGGAATCACTCGAGCAGCCGGTAAAAACCAGTGCTGCCGCACCTAGGAGAGCAAAACTAATTGGCCCATTTTTCATGGCAATCCCTTCAAAGTTCCTGGAGACAGTAAGTATCCCGTTTGCTTGACGCCTAACTGTACGTCCCAAAGGTACTTTTTCTGGCTAGGCAGCCACTTGGCGAGGCGTTATTGAGTAAATGAACACGGCCACAATAAGCGAGATAGCAGAAAGGGAGCCGTAAGCACCAAGGATTGAACCCAAGGGATGAGAAACGATGAATCCGATCACCACTGCAACCGCGAGGACAAGTGCTCGTCCCAATCCAGCTAGCCGAAAAAGGTAAAAACCTGAAATCACTCCAAGAATAAGCAGGACAATTCCGCCCAGCCAACGAATACCCGTGAGATCGGCTACCCCAAACCCTAGGAAAAGGGACAGAAAGGCTCCAACTGCGGGAACTGGTGATCTCATGATTGATTCAAAGTCTATCCACAGATTCCAATTGAATGCCCTGATGTAATCTTCATCCCGCCGGGCGAGTAACTCAGTTGGTTAGAGTGCATCCCTTACAAGGATGAAGTCGGGGGTTCGAGTCCCTCCTCGCCCACTTATTTACCCCGACTTACCATTGCGGGGTGACCAAGGGAGACTCATGAAGTTGCGAGCCATCGGTATCACCGCGGTGGTGGGCCTCAGCTTGCTTGCACCACATGTCGGCTCTGCCCAAGCAAGTGCCAAGCACGTATCGCCACCTTCAACCACCACGCAGCTCCAACCAAGAGTTTATGGAGGTTCACCAGCAACAGGCAATCCAGGTGTTTCAGCACTCGCTATCAACTCTGGTTCCTCTTGGGGTAGCCGTTGTAGTACTGCCGTGTGGAAGCCACGCATCCTCCTCACCGCCGCACATTGCGTGACGCTTCCAGGCGGTGCCACCAACGCGCCAGGTCTGGCGCTCTTTCCCCCGGGCGCGACTGCCATTCAATACAGCAACACTGGACCGCAAGGAGTTTCCAGTGCTCGAGTGATCCAAGTCCTCAAACCTTCGACTTACACAAATGCCTCCACCCGAGTCGAGCCCAATGACTTTGCAATTCTTGTTCTCGATTCGGATATCGGAACCGGCTATTTCAACCGACTCGCAACATCGGCCGAAATGAGTCGCTGGGCTCAGAGTCTGTACCCGGGGACAATTTTGGGTTATGGCCTGACCGCCCCTGATCAACTTTCAACGATTCCCATGCAGGCGCAGGTACCCATTGATACATATGAACCACGTTCGTCGCTGGGTCCGATTTTTTCTATTGGGCAGTCCGCATCCGTTGGCGTGTGTTCCGGCGACAGCGGGGGGCCAACTTTTGCCACCAACACTTCGGGAGAACGCATTCTTCTTGGTGTGAATTCCGGCTCGGCCGGGGGTTGTGTTTCCAGTTTCACCGGGGCTTATCTCATGGTGGGTTTTACGGCGATTGATTACCTTGATTT
>CAITYI010000409.1 GCA_903896585.1 uncultured bacterium | reverse complement strand
TGGCCAACCGTGTTGGTCCCACCCAGCAACTGCTGGGTGGCGTAGGTGGTGACGGTGAGTGATCCATTAGTTGTGGGTGTCCAGTTCATGGTTGCCGTCCACGTGGCTACGGGAGTGAAAGTTCCGTTGCTGACCGGTGTGCAGCTTCCGACAATCGTGCCAAGATCAATGCCATTGCTGATCTGGAAGTCGAAACTGATGTCACCGGACTCGTCATCACACGAAGCATCGGCTGAATTGGACACATAGGTAGCCGAGAGAACCTGATTAACACCCACCGTGCCATTGCCAGCAGTCAGTGTGGTGGTTCCGGTCTTGGCTGAGGCAGGGGCGCTCAAGGCCAACGCGGCGCTCACCGCTCCCACTCCCACGATCGAGATAAAACGTGCTGTCCTCTTGTCCATAAACTTTCCCTTCTTTTAACCGGCACCCGACGGGTGTCCCCGGAGGTAATCACATCCCACCCGCCAGAAACTCAGCGAATTGAACACCTTCAACGTAGACCACCCGGCTTGAAACCCGCATACAGGCCCCGCGAGCGACATTGAGTATTCAAATTGAGTATTCAAATTGAGTATTCAATTAGCGGTGGGTGGGCTTCGTTCCTCGTTATTAGATCCGCCTACTAGTCTCAGATCTCACGGTTCCAGTTGGAAAGTAGGCGCACCATGAAGTGGGTCGTTCTTGGTGCGGCAATTCTTGCGGAGGTCTCAGGGTCACTTGCTTTGAAGGCCGCAGTTGAAAATCCGTGGTGGTACGCCTGGGTTGTCGTTGGTTATTCCATTTCCATTTTTCTACTCGATCGCGGACTCCGCCTCGGTTTACCCCTCGGTGTGGCTTATGGAATTTGGGCGGCCACCGGTGTCGCCCTCACTGCACTGCTGGCAGCTGGAATTTTCGGTGAACCCCTCACGGCGCTCATGGGTTTAGGAATCGTATTAATTATGGGCGGCGTATTGCTTGTTGAGTTTGGTTCGCACCCGCCGAAAAAGAAGCAGGAGATTGCCTGACATGGGCTATCTATTCCTCCTCCTTGCCATTTTTGGAGAAGTTGGCGCAACTTTGTCACTAAAGGCAGCTGCACGTGGCAACAGGAAAATGTATGCCGTAGTTGGTGGCGGCTATGTTTTTGCGTTCACCCTCCTGGCACTTTCTCTGCGCGAAGGAATTCCACTGGGGATTGCATACGGTATTTGGGCAGCGGTAGGCGTTGGTCTCACGGCAATTCTGAGCCGAGTGATTTATAAAGAGCCTCTCACCAAGGTAATGCTCCTGGGGATCCTGCTAATTCTTTGCGGAATTCTCCTAATTGAACTAGCAGCACAGCACTAACCGCTAATGTTCTGCCATGGGAAAATGGGCAGAGGGTAAGGAATTAAGCAACAAGAGTTGGGGATTGCTTAAAGAAAACAAGTACTTCCTCTGGTTTCCGATCATCGGGTTTGTAATCTCCATGATCCCGTTCATTGTCCTCGGTGGAGGAGCGATTTTTCTCTCCGTTGAGGACGTCACTGTTTGGGCGATTGTTCTAGGAATTATTGCCCTGGTGTTCATTAATTTTGCATTCACTATTTCAGGCGCCGCCATGGTGGCAGCCGTAGATGAAGAACTTGCTGGGCGAAACTCCTCTCTCGGTTACGGCTTTGGCAAGGCATTCCGTCGCCTGGGCGCACTTTTCCTGTGGTCAATCATTCAAGCGGTGGTCTCCGCAATTCTTGGTCTGTTGCGTGGCAACAGCAATGGTGGGGCGGCAATCGCGGGTAACCTGCTCGCCGCAATCGGATCAGCTGCGTGGTCAATCGTGACCCTATTTGTTACTCCATTCATCATGCTGAAAGGTCAAGGCGCTGTCCCCGCATTGAAGTCATCGGTGAACATGGTGAAGGAAAAGTGGGGCACCCAATTAACCGGAGGAGTCCGAATTGGATTGCGCCTGCTGATTGTTGTCCTCCCCGGCATTGCCTTAATAGTTGGTGGGGTTGTCCTGCTCTCGGGGTCGGGCGCGTCCGTGAGTCTGGGCCTGGTCCTCCTTGCAATCGGCATTATTTTGCTCATGATTTCAGCCGTCCTCGGTAACGCCCTCCGCTCGATTTTCTCTGTGGCACTTTTCCATTTCACCTCCGGTGAAGGTGCCATTGGGCCATTCACTGCACAGGAACTTGAAGGCGTCCTTAAGCAGAAGTAGCAGGTCACCAAGAATCTGCAAATTTTTATGTTTATTGTTGAGGCATGGGAAAACTCGAAGGCAAGGTTGCACTTATCACCGGTGGGGCACGCGGTATTGGCGCTGAAGATGCCCGGGTACTTGCCGCCGAGGGCGCAAAGATCGTGGTCTGTGACTTACTCGACGAAGAAGGTAAGGCACTCGCTGAGGAAGTGGGCGGTGCATATCAGCACCTCGATGTAACAAGTGAAACCGAATGGCAAGCTGCCATTGCCTTTGCCGAGAAAACATTCGGCCCGGTAGATATCTTGATAAATAATGCAGGAGTTGTTGGCTTCACCCCCTTGGATACCTGTGATCTGGACGAGTGGAATCGAGTAATTGGGATCAACCTGACCGGCACCTTCCTCGGTATTCGCCATGTTGCCGATTCCATGAAACGCGCGGGTGGCGGCGTAATCGTCAACATGAGTTCGACTGCAGGGCTGATGGGCTATTCGCAACTTGGTGCCTACGTTGCCAGCAAGTGGGGTGTTCGTGGCTTAACAAAATCAGCCGCTTT
>CAITYI010000408.1 GCA_903896585.1 uncultured bacterium | reverse complement strand
GAGCGAGCGATGCGGCAACTTGTTCTACAACAAACAGAGGCAACCTTTGATCCGCTACCTTTTGATGCTGCTTGCGCGCGAAGGTTTGCGATTGTCGCTGGGTGCTTACGTCAATCAGGGCGAAAAACTCAGGCCCGCGCATTTGACGCACTCATCGCGGCCACAGCGCTCGCCCATGAACTTCCGCTCTACACGCGCAATGCCCAAGACTTTGAAGGCATAACCGGTTTAGATATCCGACCAGTTTAGCCAAAAACACTCACTTCCTCGGTGAACATGCGAACCCGACTCGCAAGGTGAGCCATGGAATCCGCAGCGACAGCCTTACCAATCTCAGTAGCGTAAGCCGCAGTAAATGCTTCTTGGGATTCAAACCACAACTCGGCAATGCCGTCACAGGCCGCAGTTTCATCTTGTTCAACAACATTGAATCGAATCTTCTGCACGCCCGGTAATTGCTTGGCAAGTAGTTGGTGCTCGCCAATCCACCAGGCTTTGAATTCCTCGTGGGCCATGTCGTTGCGCCGCGTCAACATAATCATCGCTTTAAACATGTTCACGGCTTCTTTACTCGTGCATTGGGACGCCCACCGGCACTGAGCACCAGGGCGATCACGATTTCATTTGCTTTGGGTGCATCGGGGATCGAGATACTGACCGCGTCCATGTCGTCAAATACCCAACGGTCATCCTTATTTCCGATGGGCATGGTGATTGATGCACCAGGTCCGGCAACCAGTTTGGTGCCGGGAATGATGTCAGCGCCACCACCGATTGCTGCACGCACCGGTGCACCAAAGCGTGGGTGCAGGACAGCCGCGGTGTGTTCGCGATCGCCATCGACACCAACGATTGCGCCCTTGCCATAGCCACGCACCTGATCCGGTGTCACACCGACAGCCGCGAGCGCTGCCAAGGCTTCGGTGACTAACCGAGTGGCCGAATCAGCACCAAGTTGCTCCAACTCGGTGAGGTCCTCGAGCCGACCGCGACCTGCCCCAGGATTGGTGCACACCAAAGCGGAAACGGCAACCACGGTGGCTGGATCAACGGGAGCATCAGCTTCGCGGTGTGTTTGGGTGACTTGAGTAATGATCGAACGGATCTGCATGGCCTACCTAATTTCGGATCGAGTTGAACGCGATTAAAGGGAATTCAAAGTATGAACTGAGGTAACCCTACCGATTGAAAATAGGTTACATACATCCATGCACTCAGGGAATAATGTGGGCATGGGAACTGACCACACTCTGGGCCGGCGTTCGTTTCTAGGACTTCTTGGCGGCGCGGTGGCCGCACTCGTTGTGCCGATTGGTTCGGCAGTTGCGGCTCCCAAAGGTTATTTGTGGCCGAATTCCACCCAGTGGGGTCAGCTGCGCAACCGGGTCGGCAGCAAACTTATTCGCCCACAACAGCCTTGGGCCACACTCACGCCCGGTGCAATTCCAGCCCGGTTGTTTAACCCTTGGTTTTTAGAAGAGCAGCCGGGAGCAACTCAGTCAACCGGGATGTATAAAGCGTGGGAGTCAACTGCGAGTGAGTACGCAATTGCCGCACGAAATGTTGCTGACATTGTTGCGGGCGTCGACTTCGCTAGAGAGAACAAAGTTCGGTTGGTGGTGAAGGGAACCGGGCACGACTACTACGGCCGATCCACCGGTCCCCGAAAGTCGTTGTTGCTGTGGACCCACAATATGCGCGGAATCACGGTGCATCGGAAGTTTGTTCCAGCTGGTGCCCCAGCGGGCACCGAATCAGTTGCGGCTGTCACCACACGTGCAGGCAATCGCTGGCTGGAGGCGTATAAAGCGGCATCAGCTGCCGGCTTGTACATCCAAGGTGGCGGGTGCACCAGTGTTGGCGCGTGCGGTGGATTCGCACTCGGCGGTGGGTTTGGTTCATTTAGTAAGCGATATGGCTCAGGCGCTGCCGGTGTTCTAGAAATGACGGTTGTGATTGCCAATGGTTCTGTTGTCACTGTAAGTGAGTACCAAAATTCAGATCTGTTTTGGGCGTTGCGCGGTGGTGGCGGCGGGACATTCGGTGTCGTGACATCCATGACAGTTCTCGCTCACCCAGAACCAAAGATCTCCGGCTGGATCTCTGGACCAATCACGGCCAAGTCGGATCGGGCATTTGAGGAATTAATCCTTGCCTACCTTGAGTTTTGCGCCAACACCTTGAGTACTCCGTCGTGGGGTGAGGGCGTAATTCTTAATCCCGATTACGGCATGGCAACCACCCTGAACACCGGATTGAATGTCATGCAGATTGGAACGACTTTCCTTGATATCTCTACCGAGCAGGCACAGGCTGACTGGGAGAAGTTCTTAGGTCCGTTGCGCTCTCGCCCGCAGGATTTCGATGTCAACGTGAAATTCAGTGCGGAGCCGTTCGCACTGCGTTGGAAGCCGACAACCCAAGAAGCGATTTTCGATGACCGACCAAAAGCACCGAAGGGTTACTTCTGGTGGAAGGGAAATGCATCTGAAGTCGCGGCCTATTGGGGCGGGTACGACGGTCGTGGCGTCCCGTTCGCCATGACACAAGGAGCAAATGCCGCCGTGCTTGCAAAGGCACTTTTCGATGCTTCCCGCACAAGTTTGATTTTGTGGCAAACCAATAAGGCCTTGTATGGCGAGCATCCCGAGGCGAAGAACCGTGATAAATCCACTTCGATTAACCCGGCGGTGTTCAACAACATTGCTTTCATCACGATCGGTGCCTGGAAGCAGGGGAAGTACCCGGGTATCAGAGGCCATGAACCGATTGCCGCAGAGTCACAAGCCCAATTCGATGGAGTGATGGCGGCTTCAGCAATCCTGCGAGTGGTCACCGAAGATGGTGGTTCGTATTCCAATGAAGGCAACTACTTTGAAGATGATTGGCGCAGCCAGTTTTGGGGAAGCAACTATCCGCGGCTATTGCGGATCAAACGCAAATACGACCCAACAAATTTGTTCACCGTGCACAAAGGCGTGGGTAGTGATGGTTGATTTAGTGGCAGGTACAGCGTTGTGGCTCGGGAACGCTAGCCATGACCTGAGCCGCGTGCTCGCCACAGCCCGACCAGGTGATCTTGCCGCAGGTACGACAGGGTGCTGGATTACACATTTTTGAAACTCCGTTCGACAGGATGGTGAATGTATCGGCGACAGCACATCCTAACATACCCCCTAGGGTATGTAAATAACCTAAAGCCAAATCACACTGCGGGTCTGATTCGCTGGCAGCGATGCATAGAGGGCTACTGGAATTCCAGCGCAATCACCGAGTCGACCAAGGGTGTCCAGTGAAATCAATGAACGCCCGGTCTCCCATTTAGATAGTGCGGGTTGGGTTGTTTCAATAAGCCCGGCAAGTTCATGTTGGGTGAGGCCAGCTTGGAAGCGGATCTCATTGAGCCAGAAAGAAAGGCGCCAACTTAACAGCGGTCTAGCGGTCCCCGGGTGCAGATAGGTATCGCGCATACCCGGCGGAGCATGTGGAGCATTTGGGTGGGCCCAGGTACCTAGATCAAATCTCCCGCGCAAGGGATTGTCTGGGACAGTGCGCCTCAACATGAGCATATGTTCACGAGTCACCGCTGCGAGCGCAACCAGTGATCCACAACCACCGGATTTTGATTGCAGCAACATGGCGAACAGTGATTGAACTATCTTGGGCAAATAGAGTGACTCCAGAGGCAAATTCGACAACCCAGTCTGTTAAGGAATGCCCACTGAACACCAACCCGGCATCAGCTATCTCGAAACCACCCTGGCGGTCTTGGTTACCCCTATATGTGGCGCTCGCACTGATTTGGGGGTCCACCTTTTATTTGATCATGGTGGGTTTAGAGACGTTCACCCCGGTGGGAGTTGCCTTTGGCCGAATTGCATTTGGTGCGGTCACCCTGGTGGTGGTCAGCGTGGTGGGCAAGATTTGGTTCCCACCACGGTGGTCGTGGAAACAT
>CAITYI010000407.1 GCA_903896585.1 uncultured bacterium | reverse complement strand
GATGTTTTTCCCCAAGCCGGTGCAGCCGCATGCGCTGCATCCAGGGCTGCGTCGATGTCGGCCGCATTGCCGCGAGCAACTTCGCAGAAGACCTGTCCGGTGACCGGAGTAACGTTTTCAAAATATTGGCCAGACAGTGGTTTGACGAATCCGCCATTGATCCAGTGGTCATACCTAGCTTTAAAAGTGGCTTTGCTTCCAGGTTGACCCGGGGCAACATAATCGGTCATGGCACATCTCCTTCTCAAATGGGGCGCCAACGCCATTACGTGAAAGACGAGACCGCCGTAATTAGGATCAATCTAGACCTCGCTTTCTACCCATACAAGGGATTTACCTAAATCCAATTCGGGGTGAACTAAGAGCCTTCTTAGCCGGCACACGGCAAAGAACTAGCGGAATCATCTGAAACGTGTTGCCGCGTGGTCATGGGATTACTCGGATCAGGCGACTTCTGATACCCAAGCGAGAAAAGGCATGCGGACCGGAAATGTCTTATTTGGGTGAAACGGGCTGCTAGTTTTCGAAGAAGAAGCTGACCTTGTAACGAGTCGCAGATAGTGGCTTAAGAATCATTTCACCCGAAACTGATGAATATTTGCCGGTCCCTCCGATAATTGCATGCGCTGTGGTTTTTGTCGGTGGCGTCCCCGCATTAGCGGCAACTAAGGCAGTTGTGTAGATCACTCCCCCATTCACCGAAATCGCGATATCGGTTTTACGGTCTTGGCGCCCCCCAGGAATATTCACTCGGGCTGTTATTTGCGATGTGACGTAGGACCCCACAGCTTTTCCACCACGTACTTCACTGACATTGCCATTTGTCACGGATATGTCTCCGTGGCTATCCCCTGGAGAACCTACATCGATTACCTCACGGAATGTGCGGTCGAAATACCAGACCAAATCAGCCTTTGCTGCAGTCGCACTTGGTGCGCCAACCAAAAGGGCACCTGCGACCATCATTCCAGCAGATCCAAGGGCAACAAAATATCGGTAAGTATTCGAGAATCTCATAATGAAACCGTATTACACGGATGAAACAAACATGAGTTAAAGGTGAAATTCCCATTGCGATGATTCATATTGAATGTTGCCAAATTCAACTTCGACGCTCGATTCACCCGGACTGCATGCATAGACACCCACTGAGACTGGAACGGCAGGCAGATCGGTTGCATTGAGGGTCCCCATGTCGGCTGTCGTTTCACCTAAAACAGCGAGGTGGCACACACGCAGTTGTTCCCAGTCGCCGCCCTCATTCGCCTCGAGGAGGAAATCTGGTCCGCGTTGGGATACTCGGTATTGAATGAACCCCCTTGTTTCACAATTCCTCGTGGACCAGTCTGAATAGCCATTGTTTGTCACTACGGCTCCGAGGCGAGAGAGTGACTCATCTTCATATTCCAATGAAACCTTGATCCAGTTGAACTGATCAACCCACACGAGAACCCCGGCTTGATCAAAACGAACCTTGTAATCACATCGCGCCGTGCACTCAAATGTGAAGTTCTTTTCAGTTTTCCAAAGATACGCATGGGCATTGTTGTTCTGAAAACCGTAGTAAGTCCGTTGCCAGAAGTCAGTTCCAGGCTCGGTGGTCAAGGTGATGCAGTCGTCAGCGGCCTGGTAAACACTGGGCGGATTAAGCCAGAAACCCTGGGGGAATCGCGTCATTCCCCCATCATGTCGAACCCCAATCTCGAACCAACTTCTGAGGTGGACTAGCGAATTGCGCCGATCTGTGTTCCTATCTGAGAGTGAAAACAGCATCTGGGACTCCGGTGGGACGCCGAGTGGTCATGGGGATGCTGGGTTTGGGCGCCGTCGGTGTTGTGTTTGGCCGCCAGTTGAACTCAGCGGTAACAACAACAATCAATGCAACCGTGCCCGGTCTCGGCCAGGTGCTCCCGGCCGCGGGTGGCTTCCGCATTTATACGGTGACCAATGGGTATCCCGAGATGAGCAAAGCGGATTACCGCCTTAAGGTGAGCGGCGCCGTGGACCAAGAATTGAATTTGACGTTCAGTGATCTGGAGACACTCCCCCAAACCTCCATGACAAAAGACTTTCAATGCGTGACCGGTTGGCGGGTGGACGATGTCCCGTGGACTGGCGTTCTTCTCAGTGACATTCTTGCCGTGGCGGGGGCGAAACCCGGCGCAACTGCACTTGCCATTGATTCATTTGATGGCGCCTACACCGAGTCACTCACCATGGAACAGGCCTTGCGCCCTGACATGCTGGTTGCCATGTCTATGTACGGCAAGCCGATTACCCGCGAACACGGGGGCCCAGTTCGGCTTTATGTTGCGCCCATGTACGGATACAAGTCATTGAAGTGGCTGTCAGCCATTGAAGTGATTGATGAAGTGATCCCCGGGTATTGGGAACAACGAGGCTATGACATTGACGCCTGGATTGGCCAATCCAATGGTCGCTCCGATGAACCGGTGTGAGCGCTAATGCAGAGATTCACCCGAGCCCAAAGATACGTGCACCGCTCACTGGCAATCATTATGTTCATCCTGATTGCGACCGCTGCAGCTTTATATATTCCCGATATTAGCGCGGTGGTGGGAAATCGGGATCTCGTGAAAACAATTCACTCATATGCCGGATTCATTCTACCCATTCCCCTTGTGTTGGCATTGTTTTCCCTCGCCTTTCGGCGCGATGCGCAGGAATTGAACCGTTTTCATCCGAGGGATTGGGCATGGCTCAAGCGCCAGCAGTATTCGGTAGAGCCAGGGGTCACCTACCCCACCCGCGAGTATGGAAAATTCAATGCCGGACAGAAACTCAACGGTGCATTTACGGTGGGCGCCATTATTGTCATGTTTGTCACGGGTCTGGTCATGTTCTTCAGTTCCCTGTTCACCGACGACATCCGCACCGGCGCGACTTTCGTGCACGACTGGCTGGCACTTGCCGTTGTCATTGTGGTTACGGGTCACACTTATAAGGCCTTCGCCGATACTCAGGCGCGCAAAGGCATGCGAACCGGAAATGTGTCTTATGTGTGGGCGGAGAGTCATTACCCAGAATGGGTACTAGCCGTTGCCCAACCAGAAGTCCATCCAGCGGATAAAGATCAGCGTGATGATCAAAACAAAAGTGAGAGCAATAAAGATCCAGCGCAGTGACACAACTACGTCAGAGACAACACCCGGTTCACCCGAACGCGTGAAGCGACCGCGACCCGCATTCTCTGCTGTTGTAATCCAAAAAATGAATATCGTGGCAACCCACGCCACCATGCACCAAGGGCAAAGCGCACCAATCACATACAGACTTTGATATGCCAGCCAGATAACAAACGCCATGCCGCCCAATGCGCCGAGATTGAGGCCGAGCCACACCCAATTGGGAATATTGACCTTCGAAATCATGAGGACAGCAAGGGTGACAATGACGGCATAGCTCATCAACCCGATTAACGGGTTCGGGAAACCAAACACCGAGGCTTGATCAGTGATGATCACCGAGCCACAGGACAGCACCGGATTGATACTGCAACTCGGCACAAAATTGGGATCAGACAGAATTGAAAATTTGTCGTTGGTCAGCTGAAAGGCTGCCACTAATCCAAGGATTGATGAGACAAGCAGTATCCATGGCGTTGACCTAAACCGCACCGGTTGCGCATTCACGAGTGAATTATGCCTCCATGCCTGAGTGTGATTGCACATCCCACCACAGGGTGGCAATTTCCCGAGACCGGGCATCCTCCTGAGCCAATAGTGCTGCAGCGACTTCAGCATCGCGATCTTCAGTCAGACACAACCGAATGCGCGCCTGCCGTACCCGGTCCGCTTCGGGCATATCTACCCGCTGGCCCCAAGTTTCATCGGTCCAGATGTCCAGCACTGCCGGATACCCCAGCGCAAGCGCAATGGATTGCAAGAGGTAGGGGGTAGGTTGGGTTGGTCGATCAAGATTCCAAAATTTTTTCCACAGAGCATTCAAGTTGCTCGTGGAATGGGCCATGGGTACTTCAATGACCACGCGCAACTTTGCGTGATCATTGAGTGCCACGAGCAATGGGACAACGTCCGGCACGTTGTAGGCAACGTGATGGCACACAACAACATCTACCTCGGGAACCTGATCCGCAACCGCCGGCCAATCCCCCACGTAGGTATGCGAGACCACTCCTTTTGCCTGAGCTGCCGCACTGAACTCGTGCAGCATCTCCTGTTGGTGATCAACCGCAATAAGAGTGCCAGCGGGTGGAGTGATTGCCATGGAGGCCCGACCACCCCCACTGCCCACATCGAGTACCGAACCATTCACAGGCAGTACCTCGCGGGCACGCTGGTGCGAAATTGAATCAGGAACCTCACCGGTGACGGTGAACATGGCCACCGGATGCGCCCAGGGCGGTTCACTCGCTTGATCAAGGATCACCTGCGGGATAGCCCACGCCTGCAAATCAGCCCGCCACTTCCCAGCAAGTTCATCAAGTTCCATACGATCACCCTAGGGGGAACACTTATCTGAATTCTTGTCGAGAACCCACCGACACCGTGTCAGAACAATTCTCAGTATCGCCAGATAGCCTTGCTAGGTGTCAGGCATGGATTCACCGACCGGTCACCCACTCGCTGCCCTTATTGGCGGTCCGCGCGGTGCCATCGAGTCAATGCTTCCCCCTGTTGTTTTTGTTGTTATCTATCTGAGCACCAATAGCAATCTCACTGCAGCAGTTGCGACCTCACTTGCTATTGGATTGGTCCTCGCTGCCCTGCGCCTGTGGCGCGGTGAGCGACCGGTGCGCGTGACCGGTGCCTTATTGGTGGTTGTGCTGGCCGCCATGGTGGCGTTCTATACCGGAAGTGCAGCGGCGTACTTCTGGCCACTCGTACTAGCAAACATTGCCTCGGCGCTGGCCTTTGCTTTATCTATTCTGATCAAGTGGCCACTGCTTGGAGTGATTGTCGGGCCAATCACCGGCACCGGCATGCGGTGGCGTAAAGATCCGGACCTACTGCGCGCATACTCGCGTGCTTCTTGGATCTGGGTACTGCTCAATGTGGTGCGTGCGGCAATTCAAATTCCCCTCATTCAAGGTGAAGACCTGTGGGCACTCGCCGCCGTCCGACCACTGTTTTATCTGATGGTCATTGGTGTGGTGCTGTGGTCATGGGTGATCATTAAAAAGGCACTCCCCGCGGATCACCCCGGTATTCGATTCCCACAGATCCCTCCTGACAAATAACAAAAAGGTCACTTATCTTTTCTCAATATCAATGTCACCTTTGACATTTAGGGCACCAAAACAGATTGCGACCCTGTAACTGCGCAATCTGAATTTCCGAACCACACACATAACATTCGCGCCCATCTCTTCGGTAGACGTAGACCTCGCCGCCGTGTGGGTCCTCTCGAGCGGCTCGTTTCATGGATCGGGGCTCGTGCTCGGGTCGTACCGTGTCAATCCGGCCAGTGCGCACGCCACGCTTCATGAGAACTCTCAAGTCTTCCCACATGGCATCAAAATACGAAGGATCAAGTTCTCGTCCCGGAAGAAATGGATTCACCTGATGCCGAAACAACACTTCAGCTCGATAAATATTGCCCACTCCCGCAAATAGGCGTTGATCCATCAGCAAGGTTCCAATCGCCGTGGAACTCCCCAGAACTTTTTCTCGAGATTTTTTGGGACTGTTGCCGGCAATCGGATCTGGACCGATTTTGGCCATCAAGGTCTTTTTCTCCGAATTCGTCACGATGGCGCAGGCATTAGGCCCACGCAATTCAGCTGTCATCGAATCGCTGATTAATCGGAGCCGAATCAGACCCACAGGGTCAGGAGTTTGTGAATGAAATGCCCACTTGCCGTACAAACCAAGGTGCACGTGAATATGTAAGTCGTTATCAAAACCAATGAACAGGTGTTTACCCTGTGCAGTCGCTTTGGTCAGAGTTGCACCGGTTACCAGTGCCGCGCTCTCAGAGAATCTCCCCTGCGGACTGTCAACGTGCAGCACTTGCTGGCCAAAGAGTTTGGTGATCTCCTTGGCCTGTCGGTGAACAACATGCCCCTCTGGCACTAAGTAGCCAACACCTTTTCTATGTCGGCTACAAAAAGATCGATGTCACCGGCTTTGGTATCCCATGAACACATCCAGCGGACAAAATCCGGTGCATCCCAGGTATAAAACTTCCACTTGGATTGGAGTCGCTCCACAGCATCAGCTGGAATGCGCGCAAAAACCGCGTTCGCATCAACCGGTAGTTCAATTTTCACGCCAGGGATTCCTTCTACCCGCTCTTTCAGATACTGCGCCATTTCATTGGCATGGCGAGCGCTGCGAATCCACAGGTCATCGCTGAGCATGGCAATCATTTGAGCAGAAGCAAAACGCATTTTGCTGTTGAGTTGCATGAATGACTTTCTGAAATAATCAACGCCCTGCACGACATCTGGATTGAGAACTACAACAACTTCACCCATCAGCATGCCATTCTTGGTGCCACCGAACGACAGTATGTCCACACCGGCATTGATCGTGAAATCCGCAACGGGAACGTCAAGGGACGCTACGGCATTTGCCAGCCGCGCGCCATCCATGTGCACTCGCATACCTAACTCATGGGTACATGCACTGATCTCTGAGACTTCGTCCGGGGTATAGACCGTTCCCAACTCGGAGGATTGGGTAATTGTTACCGCTCCGGGTTGAGCGTAATGAACAAACCCAAAGTCGTGGGCAGCTGAGCGAATCAGATCTGGAGTCAATTTCCCTTGGACACCGGGCACGGTCCACAACTTGATGCCGGCGACTTTCTCCGGTGCGCCACCTTCATCCATGTGCACATGAGCGGTGGCGGTACAAATCACGGCTTCCCACTGGCGAATAATCGCCGACAGCGCCACTACATTTGCACCGGTTCCGTTGAATACCGGATACACACCGACTTCGGTACCAAAAAGCGCCACCATGCGCTCTTGGAGTTCGGCTGTGATGGTGTCGTCGCCGTAAGCAATCTGATGGCCTTCGTTAACTCGGACCACGGCTTTCAGCACTTCAGGGTGTACTCCAGCGTAGTTATCGCTGGCAAAGCCACGCCAAGCCTGAGTGGTCACACGAACTTCTTCGGTCGGGTTCATGTGTTGCAGTATCCCCGAACCGGAATTCTTGATCTATTCCGAGCCACAAATCGGTACACCTTTTCAGAAAGTGGAAGCACCGCCGGGGCATCGATAATTTTCCCGAGCAGGCTCACACGGGAGTTGCGAAGGATTTGTGCCACCGCTGCAGCACCACCAAAAACAGTTCCGTGGTCGTTGACGTACACCACTTCCTGCATACATTTTTCACGGGTGACTCCGGGGGGGAATTCTTGGAAGTCTTGGAATGGAATAAATGCACTGGTTGAGCCGCAACGCTGAGCCAATTTCACCGATTTATGACAGACCCCGCAATAGCCATCGAAGATACAGACGGCGGCTCCTAAGGCATGGGTGTGATTAGTCAAAGGAGGGCTCTGCATCTCGGGTTCGCTTTAATTCATAAAAGCCGGGAATAGATGCCACCATGAGTGCGCCATCCCACAAAGTTGCCGCGTCTTCACCTAATGGCATTGGCGTGATCACCGGGCCAAAGAATGCAACTGGCTCGCCTTTCGGGCCCGGGACCGCAAGCACCGGTGTTCCAACATCGCTGCCTACCGGTGTGATGCCTCGCGCGTGACTTGCCCGCAATTGAGGATCGAACTCAGATGAATCTGCTGCGAGTGCCAGATCTGCCGGAAGACCCGCTTCGGCAAGTGACTCAGAAATTATGCGAGGGAAATCGGTGCGGCCTTCGCGGTGGATTCGAGTGCCCAGGGCCGTGTACAACGGGCCGAGCACTTCATTGCCGTGGGCAATCTCAGCAGCAATACATACCCGCACCGGTCCCCACGCAGACTTCATGAGTTCCACATACTCCGGCGGCAAATCCTTGCCCTCATTGAGGACAGCGAGCGACATGACACTCCAGGTGACCTCAATGTCCCTTAGTTTCTCGACCTCTTTGACCCACCGCGAGGTGATCCATGCCCACGGGCACAAGGGGTCAAACCAAAATTCCACCGGGGTTGTCATGGCTCAATATTGGCATGCTGGCTGGTGTTCTGCAGTTTCGGCAGGCTTGGTGCTCACCACGTGCAAGGATTGACACATGTCTGATACCCACACCACCGATGCCCGCTCCGAGAACATCACCCGCTCTGAGGCAGCAGAGCGCTCGCGATTGATCTCAGTTACCTCCTATGAAGTGGTACTCGATGTCACTTCGACCGGTCCGACATTCACCACCGACACAACTGCCGTATTCGCATGTACATCTCCGGGCAGTTCAACGTGGATCGACCTTATTGCCCCTGAAGTTGAATCAGTCACACTGAACGGAACCCCTCTGGATATCACTACTGCCGTTGCGGGAGCCCGAATTCACTTACCAAATCTTGAAGCCATGAACACCGTGCGGGTTATCGCCCACGGAAAGTTCATGAATACCGGTGAAGGCCTACACCGCTTTGTCGATCCGGTGGATCAGGAAACGTATTTATACACCCAGTTTGAGTCAGCCGATGCTCGCCGTATGTATGCGTGCTTTGAGCAGCCTGATCTGAAAGCAACATTTACGCTGACCGTCACCGCACCCGCGCATTGGAAAGCCATTAGCAACTCACCCATGG
>CAITYI010000406.1 GCA_903896585.1 uncultured bacterium | reverse complement strand
TTTCGACAGTTAGGGTTCACGGCTGAAATTGAGGTCACGCAAGCCGGAAGACCTGAACTTATAATTCTTACCGAATAGGTAGCTGTCAGATTCACAGGAAATTCACAGGATCAGACCAGTATTTTCGCAGTTACGAACGGCAACCTAATGGTGCAGGAAGAAAATCACCCACTCATTAGGAGAAATCATGAAAATGTCATCGAAATGGATCACCTCAGCAGCAATTGGAATCGGTTCTTTTGCCCTCGCCCTCGGCTCAGTTGGTGTCGCCCAAGCGCACAATTCTGAAGGCGGGTCTGGAACTGGCGGTGGCAAGCGGGGCGGTCCCCAAAGCTCGCTCATTGCTGACGGAACCATCACACAAGCACAGGCCGATGCGATTCGCACCGCCGTGAAGGAAGCCCTCACTGCCACCGAAGCTGGCGTGCTTGCCCAAATGGTCCAAAACGGAACTCTGACTCAGACCCAGGCGGATGCCATCGCAGCCGCTGAGACGCGCCGCGACAAGGGAGCACTCATTCAGAACGGCACCGTCTCTGAAAGTCAACTGCAGGCCCTACGCGCAGCAATGCATGAAGCCATGGAAGCCGGTAAAGGCCAGGTTCTCCAAAGTCTGGTGACGGACGGCACAATCACCCAAAGCCAAGCGGATGCCATTGCAGAGGCAAAGTCGCAGGGTCGCAGGGGCATGAGGGGCGAGGGCAGCCAGGCCTGAACTTTTCGGCACTAGAGTGTGGAGTGAATCGGCATGGTTCACTCCACACTTGTCTTATTGTTGATCCGCAGTCTCACAGGTAGATAGATAACAAATACGGATAACTAATCGAGGACATTAGGCCATGGGAGTTCCAATGATTTTGGTCGTCGACGATGAATCGCCTGTGCGCGATTTGATCGTGGATGCGTTAAGCCTGGTGTCCATCCCCAGCACAACTGCAAGTCATGGAATGGAAGCGCTAAAGAAGATCAGAGAAGAAGAAATAGATTTAGTCATTCTAGATATCAATATGCCAGTGATGGATGGCTATGAAGTACTGCAACGAATGCGAGAAATTGGAATATCAATTCCGGTAATTGTGCTCACTGCCCGATTGGACCGCGAGGATACTAAGCGAGCATTTGAATTGGGAGCCGATGATTTTGTCCGTAAACCATTTGGCATAGAAGAATTGACACTTCGAGTTCAAGCGATTTTGCGTCGCTCCATGACTGATGCCCCTTTAGATTCAGTTATTCGAATGGGTGCAATCGCCATGGACATTGATCGGCATCAGGTGTCAATGGATGGAACCGTTATTGACGTGTCACCGACCGAATTTAGGCTCCTCCAAGTTTTGCTTGAGAACCCCGGTCGTGTCCTAAGCAAGGAACAGCTTCTCTCCCGAGTGTGGGGAATGGATAACTACGTTGATCCAAATGTCGTGGAAACTTACGTTTCATATTTACGAAAGAAGTTAGGTAAAGGTTTAGGACTGCGCACTGTTCGAGGAGTTGGTTACCAATTGACCGATGAGGCAGCCCCATGAAGCTTCGTTGGCGGATTACCATCCTGACTGCAACCATGATCGCAATTGCTTCCTCAGCAATCGGGATAGCTAGCTATCTCAATATCTCTCAGGCGCAACTTTCTTCCATTGACTCTAATCTCCAGAGTGCACTGGGGACTAATCCCAAACGCGTTCTGGACCGCCCATTAAGTAGAGGCGATGGCCTGAACGAATTTTATGCGCCCGTCGCCATCGGGGTGATTGGTCAGATGGGCAACACCGCTGTGATCCGGCCTGCGGGGACTCAAAGTTCCCCTGAGATTTTCCCAACCGTCCCCGCTGCCCAAGTTTTGACTGACCCTACACAGGCAATTTCCTTTTCCGATGAATCCACCGGGCAGTCATATCGACTCATTGCCCGGCCTGCTGGCCGAGATTTTTTGGTTATTGCTGTTTCCTCGCTCAGCGGATACAGCTCGACCATGAATCAAATCTTGGTTAGCACAATTCTTTTTGTGTTCGGTATTACTATTCTTGGTGCCTTGGCTTCGTGGTTAATAGTGCGAAAGTTTTTCGCTCCTGTTGACTCCATGATTGCGTCAGCGGGAGCTATTTCTCAGGGTGATATTTCCCAGCGCGTTCCCCATGCACCTGCGGGGACTGAGCTCGGAGATCTCTCAGAGTCGTTGAACCATATGATTAATTCCTTAACGGATTCCATCTCACGTGTTGAAGAATCTGAGAAATCCTTACGCAATT
>CAITYI010000405.1 GCA_903896585.1 uncultured bacterium | reverse complement strand
TTGGTGCAAACTCCACAAGGTTTTGATCGCACGGTTTTACAACAGGTGCACGCAGATGCAGACCCAGACAATGCGCTCACCGACGATGCCGGTTTGGTGGAAGCCAAAGGTATCCCGGTCCACGTGATTCCCGGACATGCCGAAGCACTGAAAATCACCCGGCCATTTGACATCACGATTGCCGAGGCCATCATCGCTAGAAGGAGGGCAAGTGGCTCCCTCAGCTGAACCGCATCCTCTTGTTGGCATTGGTACCGATGTCCACGCATTTGATGCACAGCGGCCCATGTGGTTGGCCGGTTTACTGTGGCCGGGTGAAACCGGACTTGCCGGACACAGTGATGCCGATGTTGCCTCGCATGCTCTGTGTGATGCCCTCCTGTCAGCGGCCGGGCTCGGCGACCTCGGCGAAGTTTTCGGCACGGGTGACCCCCAGTGGGCCGATGCTTCCGGAGTTTCACTGCTTCGTCACACAGCGCAATTGGTTCGCGAATCAGGTTGCGAGATTGTCAACGCTTCGGTGCAGGTGATTGGTAATTCGCCCAAAGTGGGATTGCGGCGTCAAGAGGCACAAGATGTTCTGACCGCAGCAATTGGTGCACCGGTGCGAATTTCCGGGACCACCACCGACGGTTTGGGTCTCACCGGTCGTGGTGAGGGTGTTGCAGCGATCGCGATCGCCAGTGTGTATTTCACCACTAGATAGAGTTCGCTGGTGACTTTGAAAATCCACGACACGGCTACTCGCACTCTGCGAGAGTTCAATCCGCTGGAACCGGGCAAGGTGGGGATCTACCTGTGTGGAGCCACGGTACAAGCCCCTCCACACGTCGGTCATATTCGCAGCGGTATCGCTTTCGATGTTGTTCGGCGGTGGTTGAGTGCGAGTGGACTGGAAGTGACCTTTATTCGCAATGTCACTGACATTGACGACAAAATAATTCACAATGCTGGCCATGAAGACGTGGAGTACTGGGTTGTTGCTTCCCGCAATGAACGGGCATTCGCCGACGCTTATCACGCTCTAGGGTGTCTGCCGCCGACCCATGAACCCCGAGCCACCGGACATATTCCCGAGATGATCGAACTCATGCAGGAGATCATCGACAGAAATCATGGTTACGCCCAAGACGGTGACGTCTATTTCGATATTCGCTCCGATCCCAGCTACGGATCTCTCAGCGGCCAAAAAGTAGATGACATGCTCGCTGCCGAAGATGCGGCGGCGAATAAAAAGCGAGACCCACGTGATTTCGCCATGTGGAAGGGTGCCAAGCCCGGTGAGCCACTGTGGAACACGCCATGGGGTCCGGGTCGCCCCGGTTGGCATATTGAATGCTCGGCCATGGCGCGCAAATACCTGGGGAAGGTATTTGATATTCACGGCGGGGGCATTGATCTAATTTTCCCGCACCACGAAAATGAAATTGCTCAGTCCAGAGCGGCCGGAGATGGTTTCGCCCAGTACTGGATGCATAACGCGTGGGTCACCACAGCGGGTGAGAAAATGAGCAAGTCCCTCGGTAATTCATTACTTGTCACAGAAGTGCTCAAGCGCATTCCGGCATTACATTTGCGGTACTACCTCGCTGGCTCGCATTACCGCTCCATGTTGGAATTCTCTGATTTCGCGGTACAAGAAGCCGGTCAAGGTTTTTCTCGACTATCGGGATTCATAGAGCGAGCGTTGGAGGCCCTCGGGCTTGATTCGGTGGAACCGAATCTTGACACCCTGAATGAAAAATTCGTGAAGGAAATGAATGATGACTTTGGTGTTCCCAATGCAATCGCGGTAATCCACGAAGTTGTGCGTGAAGGCAACACGAATCTCACCAGCGGTGACTTGGAAGCGGTCAAGAACCAGGTGATCTCGGTGGTTTCCATGCTTGATGTCCTCGGCATGAATCCACTTGACCCGCACTGGGCAATAGATTCGGGCAATAACCAAGTGATCATTGGTGAATTGGTACAGGTTGCCATTAATCAACGCAAAGAGGCTCGCGAGCGCAAGGATTACGCTGCGGCAGATGCTATTCGCGCAGACTTAGAACGCATTGGCATTGCACTGGAAGACACCAAGGACGGTGTCCGTTGGTCGGTCCGCCCCAACAACGACACCCTCAATAGTTAAGGCGGATCAATCATGGCTGGTAACTCCCAACGTAAAGGTGCAATGCGCACTACCGGTTCCAAAAAGGGTCCCCAGGTGGGATCGGGTGGCCAGCGTCGCGCCAAGCTCGATGGTCGCGGACCCACACCCAAAGCTGAGGACCGACCGCATCACCCAAAAGCAAAAATCAAGCGGTCGGCCGAAAAGCGCGCTGCAAAACTCCCAGCAGGTAGTGGTGCCAAGCGTGCAGAACGCACCAAGTCCCGGGCCGCCGGCCAACTAATGGGCCGCAACTCGGTGGTCGAAGCCCTCCGCGCCAAAGTGCCGGCGAATGCACTGTACGTGCAATCAAAAGCAGACGCGGACGATCGTTGGCGCGAAGCCCTGAAGATTGCTATCTCTTTGAGTATTCCGTTAATGGAAGTACCGCGCAGTGAACTCGACCGCATGACCGACGGCGGTGTTCATCAAGGTTTGGTGCTCACGGTTCCCGAATATCGCTATGCAGATCTTAAAGAGATTGAATCGGCGAGTTGCATTATCGCGTGCGATGGCCTGACCGACCCGCGCAATCTCGGCGCCATTGCACGTTCCGCTGCGGCATTTGGTGCTGGAGGAATTGTGTTGCCCGAACGCCGCAGTGTAGGGGTCACGGCAACTGCGTGGAAATCCTCTGCCGGGGCGCTCTCCCGAATTCGAGTGGCTCAGGTAACCAATCTCAATCGATCACTCATTACCCTGCAAAAGTCCGGTTTCACCGTTATTGGTTTGGCGGCTGACGGTAAAACACCTCTGCAAAAACTTGATAAAGATGTTCTCCAGGGCAAGGTCGTGATCGTTATTGGTGCCGAAGGTGCCGGTCTTTCGCGTTTGGTCAAGGAGAGTTGTGACTGGCTGGTCAACATTCCCATGGTCGGTGGCAACGAATCACTCAATGCATCTGTCGCGGCATCGATAATTTTGCAGGACATGTACCGCGCCCGCACCTAATCCTTAACCGTTCCTAATCCTTAATGGGTGCGGATTTCTTTCCCAGTCGCTGAGCGAGCAACGGGAATACTAAAACGGTGAGCGCACCCGCTCCGACAAGTGCGGCTGCTTCCTGTGAATCCATTAATCCGGCGTCAACCTGCAAGGTTGTCACGGCCACGATTATTGGCAGCGCGGTGGCGATATACAGCGATAGACGTGTTCGTTCGCGCAGGTCAGGTAAGGCCCACCGATACACGAATAGTTGTGGCACCGCCCGCACAATAATGATGAGCAGGAAAAATCCGAGCATCATGAGTGGGTTGGTGATTATTGCAACTACATCTAGGCGTGCTCCAGAGACAATGAAGAACAGGGGCACCATTAATCCGAAAGCAATTGTTTCCACCTTGCCTTGCACAAGGTGCTCCTTGCCAGGGGATAGGTAGCGCCGCACAATGATGCCGGCGATAAATGCGCCGAGTACAACGTCAAAGCCGAGCAGGTCTGCCAACGAAAGCAAAGCGATCATCAGGAGCACAGTCAGTCGCACGGCGGTCTGGGAGCTACTGGAGTGGCCGATTTCAATTATTCGTTCAATGCGCTCACTCTTGAATCGGTCGGGGATCACCACGAGTAACACGACAACGACACCGAAGAAGGCCAGCGTTAGTAATGCAAGGAATGAAGATTGACTACCCAGCAGAACTGAAATCGCAATGATCGGACCTAGTTCGCCCCAAGCCCCGGCTCCCATAAAGTACGTGCCAAATTTGGTGGGCAGCAATCCGCTATCGCGCATGATCGGCAGCAGCGTGCCCAGGGCCGTTGACACGAGTGCAATTGCTACTGCGAGGCCATCGTCAATCAGACCCACGGCGTCAAAGGTCAGGGACGCGATCAAGGCCAGTGCGAGCGAGACCAGCCAGCCGATTGCGGCCAGTTTGCCGCTGCGACCCTGAACCGCGTGTCGCTCGAGCTCCATGCCGGCAAGGAAGAACAACATGCCGAGGCCGATCTCCGCGAGGAGATCTATGGAGTCATCAATGTGGATCCATCCGAGAACCTCTGGTCCGAA
>CAITYI010000404.1 GCA_903896585.1 uncultured bacterium | reverse complement strand
GACCCTCGTGTCCCTTTACATACAGGACTACCCCACGACCTTGCTCGGAAACCTTGAGCATGGCCGCATGTAGCTGTGGCCCACAATCGCAGCGCAGTGAACCAAGGACATCGCCGGTCAGGCATTCCGAGTGGACCCGAACCAGCACATCTTCTCCCGAACCAATTTCACCCACAACGAGTGCAATGTGCTCGGTTCCATCTACCTCGCTTCGGTATCCAATGGCGCGGAAATCTCCGTATTCAGTGGGGAGATACACGTCAGCAACTCGAGTAACCTGCGACTCGTGCTGTCGGCGGTATTTGATCAGGTCGGCAATCGAGATCATGACGAGGCCGTGCTCATCAGCAAACTCCCGGCACTGCTGGGCCCGCATCATGGTTCCATCGTCGTTGACTAATTCACATAAGGCTCCCGCAGGTGTGAGCCCGGCGAGGGTCGTGAGATCAACTGCCGCCTCCGTATGGCCAGGCCGGCGAAGTACCCCGCCGGCTACGGCGCGCAAGGGCATTACGTGTCCAGGTCGGGTCAATTCAAACGGTTCAGTTGCCGAGTCTGCCAAGACTTTAATCGTGTGGCTGCGGTCAAAGGCCGAAATGCCTGTTCCTTCAACGTCGCGGGCATCAACGGACACCGCGTATGCGGTCCCCTTACGATCCTCATTCACTGCAGTCATGGGTGGTAACGCGAGCCGATCCAATAATTTGGCTGTCATGCCAACGCAGATATATCCGGATGTATGCCGAATCATGAATGCTACGAGATCTGGGGTGGCTTTTGCTGCCGCAAAAATTAGATCGCCTTCGTTTTCCCGATCTTCATCGTCGATGACAACAATTGCCTGACCATCAGCGATGGCCGCTAAGGCATGCGGAATCGTATCGAGAATAACCCCCGGGCCGCGCACGCTGTGTGAGGGCACAATTTCCTCATGAACGTCAATGTCCGCCGCGGCGGAGAAAAGTTCATCGGCTGGGATCATGTCTTGATTCTAATCAACTCACCTCATGCTCGCTTGAGAGAGCGCACCTCCACCTCGACAGCGCTACCAAGCCCAGTTGGAGATCTCCAAAACCTACGTCTCAAAACGCCAAGTGCGACTACCTCGGTCCCAGACTCCCAGCTACTCACCTTGTTGGCCACGGAAACACGAAAAGTCTGGCACGGAATCGCATCAACTTTCGTTCGACCTACGATTTCGTTCTCAAGCCGATCCACAATCACACTAAAAGCTGTGATGCGGTCACCACTAGGCAGATCACGTGCTGTGGTCACTTTCCCTAGGCGCCCAACCAATTCGACACTGTTACTCACCATAACTCCAATCAGTAAATTGACTTCAGCTTCAATTGCCGGTCACTATTGCTGTGAAGCATCATGATGATCGATCAATGTTGGGATTTTTGTCCCGTGTATGAAAAGGTGGACCACATGTCAGGCGCTGTGGAAAACAATTTGCCACCAAATCCTCAAATTCAAGACCTGGGAAATTCCGTTTTTGCCATTGACACCATGATGGGTGGCCATGAGGGGATTACGTCGAGTTATCTCATTGCCAGCGAAAAGCCCTCCTTGATAGAAACTGGGTCAGCCTTATGCGCCCCCGTAGTGATCGAAAGCCTTCGAAAATTAGGTATTGGAAGAACCGATCTCGCCAGCATCATCGTCACCCACATTCATCTTGATCACGCCGGTGGCGTGGGCGACCTTGCCAAGGAGTTCCCCACTGCCGAGATCGTGGTGCACGAGCGTGGAGCCAGACACTTGGTTGATCCAACCAAACTCGTTGCCAGTGCATACCGAGTATTCGGATCCAAGATGGATGAATTCTTTGGACCATTGATCGCGACAGATGCGACTCGAATCCACGCACTCGGAGAAAAAGACCGTATCGACCTTGGTGGTGGGCGCTATTTAGAGTCCTTTCACAATCCTGGTCACGCCTCCCACCACGTCGCACTTATCGACTCTGAATCCGGTGATCTTTATACAGGTGACGCTGCAGGCGTCTACATTCCCGAAACCGGTGACATTCGCCCAGCAACTCCACCACCAGATTTTGACTTTAATCTGGCTCAACACTCGTTAGCGGCCATGAAAGCCGTCCAACCCCGACGACTTCTTTTCAGCCATTTCGGACCGGCAGAGAATATTGACGAAATATTTGATGAGTCCATCGCCCAGCTGAACTACTGGGTCGAATGGGTAGCTGAAGCACATTCAGAAAACCTTGACCTTGACCATGCCATTTTGATGGTAAAAAGAAAAGATCGTGAAATCAACCCAAGATTCTACGAAAACACCGAGATTGCGGAAAAATTCGAAGACCTGAGTAGCACTGCAGCGCAAGTCTCGGGTATTTGGCGTTGGCTTGAAAACCAAAATCAAAAGAATGAGTGATTACTAGTCCGTTTCGCCGATCCACTCCACACTAACTTCAGAGTCTTCCGTTTCACGTGCGAGCGCCGTCACACCATTTACGTCTGACTTCAGGGCCTTCGCGCGCCATTGAGCGGCCTGCTCTACCTTGCCGGACTTCTCCAAAAGTTGGGCATAGGCCTCTTGAAGTCGCGCCCGCTGGTCACCTGCCGGTAATTTTGTGAGTGCCGGAACTTCTAGCATGAGAAGGGCGGCATCGATCTGGCCCAAGTCCGAACGCGCACCTGCTGCAACTATTAAGAGCTCAACCTGAGTTTCTTTTGACAACTCGGACATGGGCAATGTCTTGACAAAATCCAATGCTTTTTCGGGCCTGCCTAATCCCCGCTCACAATCAGCCATCATCGCAACAAACTCATTTGAACCTGTCATCCTTCGAACCGCACGGAATTCATTGAGGGCCGCGGAGTACTCACCTGCCAAATATTCAATAACTCCTGCCGATTCCCGCACAACTGCTACCCGACCCGCCAATTTCTTGGCATGTCGAACGTGCGCTAATGCAAGCTCCATGTTGTCATCACCTACGGCGATCTCCGCCGCTAAAAGATGTCGACCAACTTTTTCCTGCAGCGTCTCTGGCAATGTGTGTAATTCAAACCGGACAGATTTGTCAAGGTCTTCAAATAAAATCTCCTCTGGAACCCACGGTCCACGCTCGACGGGAGCACGATCTGCTGTGGTGCGTGTATACCCGCCTTCGGATTTCGGACGATCAGACTTGGGACGATCCGACCTAGCGCGATCAGGTGCCGCACCACTAGAACGCGGACGATCAGACTTCGGACGATCAGACCTAGCGCGATCAGGTGCCGCACCACTAGAACGCGGACGATCAGACTTCGGACGATCAGCTCGCGACCTATCTGGTCGGGACTTATCTCGCTCCTGCATGGTGTCGCTCCGATTCCTCCCAAGCTCCAGCTTGGACCGCTATTTAGTTAAACAAATTAATTATTCGAGTCAAATGCTAAAGGCCACCCTATTGGTGGCCTTTAGAAAAAATGTCCGGCGGCGTTCTACTCTCCCACGCAGTCACCCGCGCAGTACCATCGACGCTGAAGGGCTTAGCTTCCGGGTTCGAAATGGAACCGGGCGTTTCCCCTTCGCTATGACCGCCGAAACTCTATTGAGATTTCAATTGGTTTTCTCCTATTGGAGATGGTTCCCGACCGAATCTCGGGAACCGCACAGTGGACGCGAGTGCAATTTATATATGAGGCAAGTCCTCGGACTATTAGTACCGGTCAGCTACATGCATTACTGCACTTACACTTCCGGCCTATCAACCCAGTCATCTACTGGGGTCCTTACCAGGTTAACCCTGTGAGAGCCCTTATCTCAGAGCGGGTTTCCCGCTTAGATGCTTTCAGCGGTTATCCCTACCGAACGTAGCAAACCAGCCGTGCCCTTGGCAGGACAACTGGCACACCAGAGGTTCGTCCGTCCCGGTCCTCTCGTACTAGGGACAGGTCTCTTCAAGACTCTTACGCGCGTGGCGGATAGGGACCGAACTGTCTCACGACGTTCTAAACCCAGCTCGCGTACCGCTTTAATGGGCGAACAGCCCAACCCTTGGGACCTACTCCAGCCCCAGGATGCGACGAGCCGACATCG
>CAITYI010000403.1 GCA_903896585.1 uncultured bacterium | reverse complement strand
GGAATTACAAAACCACCCTGAATTCGCCACGCGACTTTTTAAGTGAGAACCCTCCATGGCCGGATATAGCTTTTCCCTGATTCCGCACGAGGTTGCCAAACTTAAGACCGATCATCGGCTTATCCAAACTTCGATACCCGCGCCCGGAACAGCCGAAGTCTTTGAACGACTCGATAAAGTTGAGTCGCGCTCGATGCATGGCCAATTACCGTTGGTGTGGGAGCGTGCTGAGGATTCCAGCGTATACGACATCGCAGGCAACCGCTGGATCGATTTCACTTCGACTATTTTCGTTGCGAACGTAGGGCATTCAAATCCTCGCGTGACCTCGGCGATTAAAGAAGCGCTCGATCACCCGCTCTACAGTTGTTATGCCTACGCCAACCCGGTCCGTGCCAAATACCTTGAAAGGCTAATCTCCTTTGCTGGTGCGCCTTTTGAAAAAGCATTCCTCCTATCTGCGGGCACAGAAGCGACTGAAGCGGCGCTGAAACTCATGCGTATGCACGGCCAGCAGACCAACAAGCGCCGCCGAGGGATCATTTGCATTGAAAATAATTGGCATGGCCGCACGCTCGGTGCCCAGATGATGAGCAGCAATCTGGGGCAGCGCGCATGGATTGGATACCAGGATGCAGATATTCACCACATTCCCTTCCCCTATCCTTGGCAGCTCGAGGGTCGGAGCGGCGCCGAGTTTCTGCTGCAGGGGCTAGAGGCGCTGGCAGCCAAAGGCATCGATCTGTCCCAGGATGTTTGTGGCTTCATGCTCGAAACCTTTCAGGGCTGGGGTGCCGTCTTTTACCCGAAGGATTATGTCCAAGCTATCGAAACAGTTTGCCGTAAAAATGGCATTTTGCTGGCCTTTGACGAAATGCAGGCAGGCTTTGGCCGGACAGGTAAGAAGTTTGGCTTTCAACATTACGATGTAACCCCTGACCTGATCTGTACCGGAAAAGGGATGGGTGGAGGAGTGCCGCTGTCTGGCGTTATTGGGCGAGCTAAAGTCATGGATCTGCCAGATGTCGGCAATATGAGCAGCACACACTCCGCCAACCCGCTGGTGTGCGCTGCCGGTCTGGCCGTTCTGGAGGAGTTGGAATCACGCAATCTGGTTGCTGAAGCCGAACGTAAAGGCAAACTGTTCCGTGAAGCACTTGAGACCATCCAAAAGCGATTCCCGGACCGGATTTCTTGGATTCTGGGCAACGGAATGATCATGGCCGTGCTGTTTCAGGATCCAGAAACGGGTGATGCAGATGGTCCATTTACGAGCCGAGTAGCTGAGCGCTGCATGCAAAAAGGCGTTCTCGTGGTACACACCGGCCGCGAGTCCATTAAGTTGGGGCCGCCGCTGACAATTACCGATGAAGCGCTAATCGAAGGAATCGCTATCCTCGCTGAATCGATTGCAGAAGTGGCGGCCGAATGATCACCGCAATTCGTCATGTCGGTCTTGTCGTTGCCGATCTTGAGAAATCCCTCAAGTTTTGGTGCGACACGATGGGATTTGTGGTTTCTCGTCAGATGGAGGAATCTGGCCCTTATATTGATGCAATGATGGGATTGAAGGACGTTAGAGTGACGACCGCAAAGTTGGCGGCCCCCGATGGCAATCTGTTGGAATTATTGTTTTTACATTCGCATCCTGACAAGCAACAGTGGGAGGGAAAGCCTTATTCGACTGGCTTCACTCACATTGCACTGACAGTGCAGAATTTAAATGAAACCTACTTCCGCCTTCAACATCTTGGGGTCAACTTTCCTTCCGAGCCACAAAGATCCCCTGATGGGGGGGTAAAAGTTATTTACGCGACAGGACCCGAAGGCGTACTTCTGGAATTAGTGGAGCAAATTAATTGAGCAATACAACAGCTGAACAACCTATAGATTCTTTGCCGACCACGTGTCCGCTTTGCGATGTGGCGGGTAACCAGATACTCACTCCTGAACTGCGCCGCGGAAAAGGAAAGGTACTTTATTGCTCTACATGTGACCATGGCTTTCTTGCTGAAAATCTTATCCATGACACCAAGGCCTATTACGATGGGGAATATCGCCAAGAGTATTCGCACAATGCTGATGCGGCAATCACCAACGCGCGTGAAATATTTGAAATCTACAGTCAATTTCAAGCTGACCGCCTGAGACTTATCGAACCTGAATTGAACACCGACAGCACTGTTCTCGAGGTAGGTGCCTCTGCAGGACAGTTTGTGTCTCATATTAAGAATCGTGTGGCAAAAGTTCATGCAATCGAGCTAGATAGTGCCTGCTGTAAGTTTCTTAACGAAAT
>CAITYI010000402.1 GCA_903896585.1 uncultured bacterium | reverse complement strand
GGTCCGGGATCGGCCGCGCGACGGGGGAGACACGCGGCCGATCCCCGGCCGGCGCCCGGGACAGCGTTAAACAGATTCTACTTTGTCATTTTTGCTCGTGGCGCCATAGCGGTTCTGGAACTTGGCAACGCGTCCACCAGTGTCGAGAATCTTCTGCTTGCCCGTGTAGAACGGGTGGCACATTGAGCACACATCTGCGTGAATGACGCCATTTTTGGCGGTGCTCCGAGTACTGAAGGTGCTTCCGCAGGTACAGGTCACGGTTGTTTCCACGTATTCGGGATGAATATCGGCTTTCACGTTGATCTCCTTGGGTCAGTGTCCGGGTCGCTGCTACTTCGGTGAATCCCGAAGCACCACCGTGAACCGGAGCGCTAAAAGTATGGCACCCCAACCAACCCCTACTCCCAGCGGGTTGGCTGTATTTGACGCCTTTAGTCCTCGTCGTTCCTTGACGGAACCGATGGTGTTGTTTTTTGGACCTGTTTGAGGAATTCATAGTTGGTGTCCGTGTCCCGCAGCTTGGTGAGCAGTAATTCGATACTTTGCTGTGGGTCTAATGCGTGCAGAACCTTACGGAGGGTCCACACAATCTTGAGTTCTTCAGGCGACAGGAGGATCTCTTCCTTACGAGTACCAGATGGATCAACATCCACCGCAGGGAAGATTCTCTTATCGGCCAGTCGGCGATCCAGTTTCAGTTCCATGTTGCCCGTGCCCTTGAACTCCTCGAAAATAACTTCATCCATGCGGGACCCAGTCTCGACGAGAGCGGTGGCCAAAATGGTGAGTGAGCCGCCATTTTCAATATTGCGGGCAGCACCAAAAAACTTTTTCGGTGGGTACAAAGCGGTGGAATCAACGCCACCGGAGAGAATTCGACCGCTGGCGGGTGCTGCGAGGTTGTAAGCGCGCCCAAGTCTGGTCATAGAGTCAAGAAGCACAACAACATCCTGACCGGCCTCCACGAGCCTTTTGGCTCTTTCGATTGCAAGTTCAGCAATGATTGTGTGGTCTTCTGCTGGTCGATCGAAGGTGGACGCTATAACTTCGCCTTGAACCGAGCGTTGCATGTCGGTTACTTCTTCAGGGCGTTCATCGACAAGAACCACCATGAGATGAACTTCCGGATTGTTTTGGCTGATGGCATTTGCGATGGACTGCAAAACCATGGTCTTACCCGCCTTGGGAGGTGAGACGATCAAGCCACGCTGGCCCTTTCCAATAGGGGCAACAAGATCAATGACCCGGGTCGTCAAGTTGTCTGATGTGGTCTCTAATCGCAATCGCTCCTGCGGGTACAAGGGAGTCAATTTAGAGAATTCAGGACGATTCCGAGCACTTTCAATGTCGAGCCCGTTCACGGTTTCAACTTTGACCAACGGGTTGAATTTCTCTCTTCGCTCACCCTCGCGTGGTTGACGAACAGAGCCGATGATCGCATCACCTTTACGAAGTCCGAATTTACGGACAAAAGATAAGGACACGTAAACGTCATTTGAACCTGGCAAATAGCCACTGGTCCGAACGAATGCGTAGTTATCGAGAACATCAAGAATGCCGGCAACGGGCAGGAGAACATCGTCTTCGGTGAGTTCTGGTTCATACTCATTAAAACTCTGCCCACTTGGGCGTCGGCCGGTCCGATCTCGGCGATCCCGTCGATTGCGGTTACGGTTGTTCCGCCCGCGATCATCGTCACGATCACTTCCTGAGCGATCACTTCCTGAGCGATCATTACTCGCGGAATCCGAACCTCGATCCGAACCTCGATCCGAACCTCGATCCGAACCTCGATCGCTGTTGCGATCACGGTTGCGGTCGTTATTACGGTCGTTATTACGGTCGTTATTGCGCTCAGTATTTCGGTCGCTATTACGGTCGTTATTTCGATTACGGTCGTTATTGCGATTGCGATCGTTATTGCGGTCGTTATTGCGACGGTTATCTGAGCGATCTGAATCATCAGATTCGGCCGGAGCTTTGTCAGCACTTGATGGTTCCGCTGCGGGTGCCTCCGTCTTTACTGCGGGCTTTGACTCACCTTTAGCGGCTGAGCGACGAGCACTGGCCTGCTTTTGTCGATCTCCAATGGCGGTTACCAGGTCTGACTTGCGCATGGCACTCGAACCTGGAATACCCAATTGCTGGGCGAGTTGTTTGAGTTCAGGGAGAAGCATTCCGGAAAGACCATCGGAACGACGCTTTGCCTCTGTTGTGGATTCTGACACGAATTATTTCCTTTGATAATGGTGATCGGCAGATTGCCGTCTCACATTGCTTGCCAACACATGGGTGCAGATGTGTAGTCTGATTTTTCCGTTAATCCAAACACTGAAAGTGTTGAACTGAGATGAAGAGCTCAGATTGCGTCTGCCACGACTGTGGACTCCCTAACCATAACACGGTCGTCGCTATCCGGGTATTTCGACCCTCCGAACCCCTTCCTGGTCTACCGGAACCGCCACACTCGTCCAATCTGCAGGGAGCAGACCTGCCAAAACTTCGAGTTGGGCTGGCTGGCTCTTATCGATGAGCATCAGGACGGCTGGGCCGGCACCAGATACAACCGCTGCAATATTTTGGGCTCGAAGCAGGGCAATTAACGCTGTTGTCTCGGGATATATATGAGCTCGGGCATCCTGGTGTAATGCATCTGCTGTCGCAGGGAAGAGAAACTCGGGGTTGGCGCTCATGGCATGCACAAGCAACCCGGCCCGAGCGACATTATGGGTGGCATCGGAACGAAGCACCTGCCCATCCAAGACATCTCGCGCCATGGATGTTGCTAGCGGATTCGGAGGCACGGCCACAATCGGTATTACATCCGGATGCAATTTGATACTCACGGACCCAGCCACTGCGGGTGACTCGAGCCATGACACGGTGAAGCCCCCGTAGAGAGATGCCGAGACATTATCCGGGTGCCCTTCCATGGACAGTGCGATGTTGAGGAGTTCGGTATCCGGAAGTAATTCGGATCCGCCTTCAACTAATTCACGGGCAACCGCAAGTCCGCCAATAATGGCAGCCGCAGATGAACCCAATCCGCGGCCATGTGGAATCGCATTCCGACAATTGATGACATAACCTGCCGGAATCTTGTTCATGGTCGCGAACCCCAAGTTCATGGCTTGGGCAACAAGGTGTGTCTCATCGGTTGGTACTTCCCCAACACCCTCACCCTCAACATGGATGCGAATGCCTTGGTCATCGGTAATCATTGCTGTGATTTCATCGTGAATACCGAGAGCTAGTCCCATGGCATCGAATCCTGGGCCGAGGTTAGCGCTGGATGCCGGCACGACCACCCGGACCGCATGCGTGACAAAACCAGAAGGTGCCATTAATCCAGTCCGAGTTCCTGAGCGGCGCGGTCAGCATCAACCGGAATCACGCGAGGTGATTGTGAACCTTCTAATGCCCACTGTGGATCTTTGAGCCCATTTCCGGTGAGGGTGCACGTGATAAGTGCGTCGGGTGGCACCAAACCGGCAGCATGGGATTTCAACAATCCTGCAACGCTCGCGGCACTTGCCGGTTCGCAGAAGAGACCCTCTTTCTCCGCCAAGAGGTGATAAGCGGCCAGAATTTCCTGATCGGTAACCGAGTCAATCAATCCATGTGATTCATCTCGGGCAGCAATGGCCTGCTCCCATGACGCTGGATTCCCAATGCGAATAGCGGTGGCGATTGTCTCGGGACTTTTCACGCGTTGGCCGGTGACAAGTGGCGCGGCACCTTCAGCTTGAAATCCCCACATGGCAGGTGTCGAATCACATGTATCGTCACTGAGGTACTCGTTAAAGCCACGCCAGTATGCCGTGATATTTCCAGCATTACCAACCGGCAGACAATGAATATCCGGTGCTCGGCCCAATCGATCCACAATTTCAAATGCGGCGGTTTTTTGCCCTTCAATGCGCACTGGGTTCACACTATTAACGAGGGATACCGGATACCGCTCTGATAAATCCCGTGCGACCACCAGACAGTCATCAAAATTGCCATCGACTTGCAGCAGAACGGCACCATGGACCACAGCTTGCGCCAATTTCCCCATGGCAATTTTTCCTTCAGGAACCAGCACCGCACAAACCATTCCAGCCTTAACCGCATAAGCAGCTGCACTGGCAGATGTGTTACCCGTTGACGCGCAGATCACAGCTTTTGCCCCCTGGGCAGCAGCATCGGAAATGGCAAGTGTCATGCCTCGATCTTTAAATGACCCGGTCGGATTTGCTCCCTCGTATTTAAGCCATACCTGGGCTCCGACCATTTCGCTGATGGTGCATGCGTACACAAGGGGTGTTCCACCTTCGCAGAGCGTCACTACGGGTGTGGCACCGGTCACCGGTAGTCGATCCCGGTATTCCTCGATAACGCCCCGCCACTGATGCGCCATTAATTTTCACCCTCTACCCGCATGACACCAACTACTTCGCGGACCGCCTCCATGCCTCGTAAGGTCGCGACGGTTTGTGCCAATGATTCTTCGGTTCCCGCGTGGGTTCGAACAATGAGACCGGCATCGTCTCCGTGTCCATCTTGACGAACTACTTGAATACTGACCCCGTTGTCGGCAAACGCCTGGGAAATTTGCGCTAGCACACCGGGTCGATCCTTCACATCAAGGTTGACGTAATACCGTGTTTTCGAGTGGCCAATTCCAAGTACGGGCAATCCCGTATAGGTACTCTCACCCGGTCCTCGCCCACCCAATACTCGGTTCCTTGCGGCCGCAACGACATCGCCAAGAATCGCACTTGCGGTGGGATCACCACCAGCACCTCGACCATAAAACATCATTTCACCTGCAGCCTCGGCAGTGACAAAAACTGCATTAAATGAACCTCGCACATTCGCCAACGGATGGTTGGTCGGAATCATGGTTGGATGCACGCGAACAACAATGGCGTCTTCACCTGTTTCAAGGTGAACCAGCTCCGCAATTGCCAGCAATTTAATGACAAAGCCCATGGCTCTAGCCGCTTTGATGTCAGCAGCCGTGACCGATCGAATGCCTTCGCAGTAGACATCGTCAATTGTCACCCGGGTGTGAAATGCCAACTCGGCGAGAATGGCGGCTTTTGCTGCGGCATCGAAGCCATCGACATCTAGGGACGGATCAGACTCCAAATAACCTAATGCTTCAGCCTCTGCGAATACTTCGGAGTACTCGACTCCTTCTTCGTCCATTTTCGTGAGCATAAAATTTGTGGTGCCATTGACTATTCCCATCACCTTGGTAACTCGATCCCCGGCAAGGGACTCACGTAATGGTCGGATCAGCGGAATGGCCCCAGCAACCGAAGCCTCGAAATAAAGATCGACGCCATATTCTTCGGCGGCAGCGTAAAGTGCGGCGCCATCTTCGGCCAGCAGCGCCTTATTGGCAGTCACAACGCTCGAGCCAGATTTCATGGCTGACAAAATGAGGCTGCGGGCGGGCTCAATGCCGCCCATGACTTCAACAACAATGTCCGCACCGGATGTCGCCACCGAGTTCACATCGGTTGTGATCAATGCCGGGTCAATACCCACCCTGGGTTTCGAGGCGTCCTTCACTCCCACCGCGACCAATTGCAAATCTGCACCGACTCGGTGCGCTAGGTCGTGGTGATGCTTGGCGAGCAACTTCGCCACAGATGAACCCACAGTGCCCCCACCAAGCATTGCAATGCGAATGGGTGCTCGAGAGGTATCCCGTGCCGACATGCGACTCCTAGATGTGGCGGAAATAAGCGGTCATGAGTGGAGATGTAATGCAGTTCAAGCGCAAGCCTAGGCGAATGGGTCCAAAGAGAGTAAATCGTTCATGGTTTCCCTCCTGAGAACGGTGGTACTTAACGAATCAGAGACGGAGACTACCGCCGGTTTTGGGAGTTGGTTGTAATTCGAGGCCATTGAGCGGCAATAAGCCCCGGTAGCCGCAACGGCGATCAGATCCCCCGGCACAATGTCACCGGGCAACCAGCAATCGCGCACCACAATGTCACCAGATTCACAGTGTTTGCCCACAACTCGGCACAGAATCGGTTCTGCGGTCGAAAGCCGTGATGCAAGTGCGACCGTGTAATTAGCCCCGTACAGGGCAGTTCTGATGTTGTCACTCATTCCACCATCTACCGATACATAGGTGCGAACTCCGCGATCCATGTGAATTGGCTTCACCGTCCCCACTTCATAAACGGTGATTCCACCCGGACCGATGATGGCCCGGCCTGGCTCGAATGAAAGCGCGGGCAAAGGTAGCCCCATTTCCCCGCAGGCTTTGGCTACGAGTCCGCAAATTTGATCGGCCATTGCCTGAACACTGAGTGGATCGTCATCAGGGAGATAGGCAATGCCCATTCCTCCACCCAAATTCAATTCAGAAATAGTGACCCCGTGATTGACTTGGAGCAGATGCGCTAAGGCAACAACACGTGCCGCGGCTACTTCGAACCCAGATGAGTCAAATATTTGAGAGCCAATGTGTGAATGCAAACCCACCAGATGAAGTGCGGGCAACTTCACAATTCGACGTACAGCTTCTTCCACCTCACCCGTTGCCCCAGACAATCCAAATTTTTGATCTTCATGTGCCGTAGCGATGAACTCATGGGTATGGGCCTCGACGCCGACCGTGGCGCGAATCAAAACCTTCTGGACAACACCCAGTTCGGCAGCGACAGAGGCAACCCGAGCAATTTCCTCAAATGAGTCAATCACTATGCGAGCTACTCCGTACTCGACCGCCCGATGAATCTCGGCAAGAGACTTGTTATTTCCATGCATTAGGAGTCGATCACCCGGTACCCCCGCTCGAATGGCAACTTCAAGTTCACCACCCGAAGCAACATCAATGCCCAGACCTTCTTCGGTAACCCAGCGAGCAATTGCAACAGAAATAAATGCTTTGGCCGCGAAATACACGATGCCGGGCTGACCTACTTGTGCTTGCGAATAAGCACTGGCGTATTCCCGAGCTCGGGTACGGACATCCTGTTCATCGAGAATAAATAATGGGGAACCGTGTTGCTCAATGAGGGTGCGAATGTCGACACCGGCGATTGCCAATGCACCACTCGAGTTTCGTCGCGCATTGCGTGGCCACACCTGGAATTCCAGTGGATCAACGCTAGGGTCCATCAGCCGACTTTCCTCGGCAATCAATGCGTGCCGAGGCCCCGCCGGATGCGCTTGCATAGCGCTCAGACTAGTGCGAACTACATGCGTTCGGGTGCGCTGACTCCTAGGAGATCCAGTCCATTCGCGATCGTCTGGGCAGTTGCGGCGCACACCCACAGCCTGGCGAGGTGAGTCGGCTCTAAGGATTCATCGGACCTCGGCAATACCCGACAGCCGTCGTAGAAGCGGTGATACGAAGTTGCGACCTCTTCTAGGTAGCGAGCAATGCGGTGGGG
>CAITYI010000401.1 GCA_903896585.1 uncultured bacterium | reverse complement strand
GAAATGTTAGACAAGGCGTTTGGACGTTTCTCCGCTGAAACCGAAAAGAATGGGGTCAATCCGTACCGAGCCGCGCCCTTTGACTCTTGGCGCACCCAGGAATCACGCATCGAGTATTAAATTCTCGCTGCTGCGTGTGAGTGATGCCGCTGCGCAACAAGAATCAATTTTTGAATTGCCCGTGATGGAACTCCCACTGAACCAGCACGTCACCGGGCTGGAGCACCTAGTTGTTGCCGTTGCCTTTCCCGGTAGTCAGTTAATTCTCCCGACACATTCCGTCACCCTGCCTCCAACAAGCGTGACGTCTATTGACGATACACCTCTGGGTGGGGCCGCCGCGGCGACTGGTACACCATCTCGGCTCACCACCCTTACCACAACGTAGAGTCCTCTGAGAACATTCAGTCGTTCTGTTGCGGAGAATGTCAACTGGCCCTGTAACGTTTCGCAGGCAGTATTTATCGCCCGCGTCATTAACGCGCGGCCGGCCTCAATAAGCCCGGGGGGAAGTCGGAACATGCTAGATGCAATTTCCATGACTTCTTCAGGTGGAAGACCCACGGATTCAATAACAATGTCAGTGCCGGCCATTACACTGCCGTTCTTCCCGGCATCCATGTCATCGCTTAATTTCTTGCCGACCGTGAACGAAATCGCACCAGAGTAACAATCCCCTCTGTATGTTGCGTTACACGACGTCGTCGCAACCACTTCGGATTTATTATCCGGCGGGCCCACCTCGATCTTGACCTTGCCAACTTTCTGGTAAGAATCGGGCAACCCCATTACCTCGACATTAGCGGGCCAACCGGTTCCGGTCACCTTCTCGTAAACCGTGAAGCCCTTTGCCTTGGTGCCATAACTGGCACTCACATCGGTATTACCGCCCGTAACTTTGCCCTTGACCACGGTGACATCTTCAGTGACTACTCTGACCGGGCCCTTCATTTTAAGACCCGCAGTGTAGGAAGGTTTGTACACATTTGCCACACCTTCGAACAACCCGGCGGCAACACCGTAACTCTTCACCTGGAAGTCCACGTCTAAAGAATCACTGAGCCCCAGATCACCTGCCTGACCTGAGTTCTCATCAGCCGAAACTGGCCCCGAGGAGAACACCAACATTGTCAGCCCTGCAGCGGTACACAATGCAATCGATTTCGTTGTACGGGAAATACGAACCTTGGGAGAGCTACTAGAATTCATGTTTAAATAATCCCACAGAAAACCTGAAATTAACACCCCCTTTTTCACAAGGCCCATCAATCTCCCGGAATTGACCAATTCTTCCGATCTCCACGATAAACACGCATTATTGTTCACCTAGATATTCTGGATTAACCTTCAACGGCTTAATCCTCAACGGCTTAATCCTCAACGATTGGAGACATCATGCAGGTAGAAATTAAGGCGGGACCAGCATTCGCTTACGGCGAGGTGACCCTCCCACCGAACGGATCTGTTCGGGTTGAGTCGGGTGCCATGGCTATGCAACGAGGCGATGTCGCCGTGAATACATCCACGCAAGGTGGATTTTTAAAAGGATTGAAACGAACCATGGGCGGAGAGAGCTTTTTCGTCAATGACTTCACGGCAGGGGCCGGCGGTGGTGTGGTAGGAGTTGCCGCTGCCCTTCCCGGAGACATGGTCCTCGTGGATCTCTCCCAAGGGCAAACGATCATGGTCCAGTCCGGGTCGTGGATCGCATCTGACACTTCCATCGATGTGGACTCCAAATGGGGTGGCGGGAAAATGTTCTTCAGTGGTGAGGGGCTGATTCTGCTGAAGTGCACCGGCAATGGTCAGGTACTGCTGTCTTCCTATGGTGCAATCTTGGAAGCGAACCTGGCGCAAGGAGAGGTCATGACCCTGGATACCGGCCATGTTGTCGCATTTGACGACACCATCGCCTACTCGGTGCGCACCGCCGGTGGATGGAAAACGAGCCTGCTCGGTGGCGAAGGCCTAGTCACCGACTTCACCGGACCCGGCCGAATCTGGATGCAGACCCGAAGCACTCCCGACTTCATCAGTTGGCTGGTGTCGGTCCTGCCGACTTCACGCAGTTAGAAATTCTTGTAGTTGATTGCCCAGCCAAACCCACTAAGAAGTTGCCGCCACCGAACGAGAGATAAGAACGGTAAGCATCAAAATGGCCAGCAGCACTTGCATGGCCATGATGAGTTTGGTTGGTCGTGACATGACCGCCTCAGATGTTGGTCCGTAGGTGGAATTCACATTGAGTGAAATGAATAGATAGTCAAGTAAATTCGGCGTGGGCGGGGGATGACCATCTCGAGCGGGCCACACAAATGCGCCGCCAGGGGTGGACACGTCAAGAAACAAATAGACGAACATGAACACGGTGACGCTCATTGCGTAAACCGCAAAGACGTCCCACAGGCTCCCCAACCCAACACCTGAAGCAACATGAGCGGTGCTCAACATCGAAAAGACGTTTGCGATGATTTGAATAACGGAGAATGTGAGGTAAATCGCGGCAATGGGGAAAAGGGCTCGAGGGTATGGCTTGAGCAGGCAGACAATAATTCCGATGGAAGTAATGATGAATAACACTGTGCTGGCTGTCTCAAACACGCGGACAACATCAGCCGTTGCCCCGGTCACCGCGCCGCTTGCTTCTAGCCGGCGGGTAAGCAAAGCGTCCATTATCCAGATCGTCATGGTGCCTGCGATTACCGAATAGCGGCCATGGCCATGGGTGAGGCGCTCACGCAGACGGTCAGCCGGCCCAATCGCTGGCGAAGTCTGGTCAGGATCGGTGGCTGGTTCACTGGCGGACATAGCTGGAAGTATAAATGTACAATTCCTCTCTCAGTCCGATAACGGACTCACCGAGATAAATGGGGTCGCAATGGGAGAGTCACTGTCACCGGTGGAGGTGGCACATGAGGCCCACCGGCACCGAGAACACAGCAGTGCGCATGGGCAACCGGTTGGGCACTGGCGCGTTGTGCAGGTGACCGAGGCGGTCTTATTGGCTGTCATTACCATCTTGGCTGCTTGGTCAGGATTCGCAGCCGCTGCCTACGGCACCGAATCCAGAGTCGCGTTTGCCGAGTCAGCGAACTTAAAAACCGACGCTGATGCCAAAGCGATTGAATCCAATGAAGTACAAAACTTTGATGAATTCGCTTTTTTTGCTTGGTTGCAGGCGTACTCGTCAGGTGACGCTGACGCGGTGAACTTTGCCGAGCAACGATTTCAACCTAATCTAGAAATTGCATTCAACGCCTGGATGGAGACGAATCCGCAAACCAACCTGTCGGCCCCCGCGACTCCATTTGAGATGCCGGAGTACCAAAGACCACTACTTGAGGAAAGTAAGGCCTTAGAAATCAAAGCAAATGCAAGCGCTGATGAGGGTGTTGAAACAGGAGTACTTTCTGACAAATACATTCGATTGACCGTGTTGCTCGCTGGCGTGCTGTTCCTAGTGGGAATTGGCAGCACTTTCACCATGGTGTCGCTGCGGTACGGGCTGATCGGCGTGGGGTTAGCGCTGTTGGTTTTTGCAGCGATCAACCTCGTGAGTCTGCCGCAGCCAGATTTCGATCTGGAGCCCCCATCCGATGTTACAGAAAACGCCTGACCCCAAAACCCCTCATGGCGTCAACCCCATACAGTTAATCCATGAAACGCTTGCCTCTCATTGTGACGACAATGCTCGCCCTGATCCTTGGTTTATTGATCGCACCGCCCATCAGTGGGCTCTCTGACGAAACACCGGCTGGATCAAATTCGCCTCAAGATGCCGTAATCACTTTCCTGGGGGAATTGCCGCATCGCTCTGCGGCACTGGCAAGGGCTGCTCAAATGGTGAGCACTCCCGGAACGCCCACCTATCGGACGTTTATCACCGTAAAGCAAGCCGCCGAGGAATTTGGTGCCAATGATGCGCAGATTGCTCGTGTTGATTCGGCCGCTCGCGCTCTGGGGTTGCGGGCCGTTGTCGATCCAACTCGTCTTGTTGTTCGGCTGAGCGGAACCGTGCGAGCATGGGAGAAGGCCATGGGACAACCCATCACATTTCAGCCCTCCCAACCCGGTTCGCCCTACAACACATACGTCTTCTCGGGCGCACAAGGAGCACCATTTCCAACAGCACAAGATCCAGATTTTTGGCGTAAGGCATATCTTGCGTTCGGTGGAGATCTGCAAGCTGCACCAAAGCCGTTAAACAAGGCAATAAATCGCTTCGTGCCGGCTTACATTGAATACGTTCCGGCAAACGATGTCCCGGCGCCTGCAACCTCAATGAGTGGGGCCACGCAACGAAATTCAATCCCTACATATTCATCGCCTTCATCAGGGCCAACAACTGGACGCTCGCTATATTTTCCCGGATCAACGACACAGGACCAGCCCACGAACCCAGCTGCAGCGCTCATGAAATCATGTCTTACCAATTCGGCGGCACCGATCGCTCCAGGAGTCTCAGTAAATAACTTCGTTGGACACAATCAGGTATTCGACGCTTATGGCCTATCCGCACTACAGCGGGCGTCGGGTGCAGCCGCCAGCGATCGAGTGACCATCATCAGCATGGGCGGTGGTTTCTCAGACCAAGACCTTGCTGCTGCTGCTCAGTGTTTTGATTTCAAAAAACCAGCAGTCAAAATGACTCTGGGAACCGGTGTCCCGACGCCTTTTGTCAATGTTAACGATGAAACAACACTCGATGTCCAGACGGTCAGCTCGACATTAAAAAATGCCCGGTCCATTCAGATGGTTCAGGTTGCTCCATCTGTTGCAGGTGCAGATTTTGTTGACGCGTATACCCGTGCCCTGACAACTCCTATTCAGCCGCACGCAATCACGCTTTCCTACGGAGAGTGTGAGCCTTTCGT
>CAITYI010000400.1 GCA_903896585.1 uncultured bacterium | reverse complement strand
GTGCTGCGATTCAAGCCGGTATGCGCCACCAACTCCGAACGTGTTAGTTCGCCACCCTCATGCAAATAGCGCAAGACGCGCGCCAGATTGAGGCGCTTGATGTCATCTGTGTTGACTGGTTGGGTACGAATCATGGGTTATGTCTATTCATGGGTTATGTCTATTCATGGGTCATGTCTATTCATAAATAATTGGCATTCATAAGAGTTGTACTTAGCGCATGACCCCGGACGAACGTTTTCGGGATAGCGCATCGGCACCGGCAGCAAGCATGAGCACGGCTCCGGTAATCATGAGTTTCACGCCGGCCGAGTAACCCAGCAGGCCCATGCCGTTGTCAATGACCGCAACAACCGCACCACCGATCAGGGCATCGTGAATTCGTCCGCGACCACCAAAGAGGCTGGTGCCACCAATAACCGCAGCGGCAATCGCATTGAGAACAATGAACTTTCCGGCGTTGGGATCGACTGAGGCTGCACGTGAAGCAAACACGATTCCAGCGAAAGCTGCCGTTCCCGAACAAATGGTGAACACAGCAATTCGAATATGGCTGACATTGATTCCGGCGCGACGCGCAGCTTCCACGTTGCCACCGACGGCGTAGATGTGGCGCCCAAAGCTGGTGCGATCCAACACAAAACCAAAAACAAGTGTGAGCAGGGCAATGATCGGAACAATAATCGGAATTCCACTGAGGGGATTCAGTTCCGGATTAGTGCTGCGCTCCAAACTCAATGCATAAACGGTGGCAAAACCAACTGCCGCGATGACACCGGTCTTGATCAGAATCACACTTAGGGAAGTCGCGCTAAATCCCCGAGCCAAACGACGCATTCGGCCGGTGTAGGCAAAGAGGAGGTAGCCACCCACCACCACTGCATAGAAGATCCAGCCCATCCAGATCGGCATGTTGTTGTTTTGAATGGCAAGGATCACCTCATTGGTGACCCGAATATTGCCACCTTCACCAATGATCACGAGGATCAATCCTTGGAAGGCCAAGAACAGTGCCAGGGTGACCACGAAAGATGGAATACCCACCTTGGCGACCAGCAAACCAATGAAAATACCAATGGCCACGCCGGCGAGGAGGGATACGGCTACCGCAATCGGCCACGTTAATCCCCACCTGGTCAGTCCCACGGCGAGAAGTGCGCCAGATACCCCAGATGTCACACCAGCGGACAAATCGATTTCACCGAGAAGCAGGACAAAAATCAGCCCCATGGCAAGAATCACAACGACAGCTGCCTGAGTGAAGAAGTTAGCAAAGTTCAAGGGTGTGAAAAAAACCGGATTCAATGAAGAAAAGAGAGCAACCAAGACGATCAAACCGATGACCGCTGGCAGCGAGCCCATGTCGCCGCTACGGATCTTTACGCGATAGGCGTTCCACGTATCAGCGATCGAAAGACTCTTTCGCTGCATGTACTTCGGCAGCTCGGTGTTCACATCAGTGCTCGATTCCGTACTCATGCTGATGCCCCTTCACCCGCGAGATTCGAATTCGCGTCTGTGCGACCACCCGTGATGTATTCCACGACCTCGCCACTGTTGGTTTCGCTTGTTTTCAATCTGGTGACCATGGTGCCCAAGTAAAGAACGTAGATGTAGTCAGCAACCTGGAAAACGTCCTGCAGGTTGTGAGAAATAATGACAACGGCTAGACCGTTGTCTGCGAGCCTTTTGACAAGATTGAGTACCTGCTCCGTTTGCGCGACACCGAGTGCCGCTGTTGGTTCATCAAGGATCACGACTCTGTTGTTCCACAGAACTGAGCGAGCAATGGCCACAGTTTGCCGTTGTCCACCAGACAAACTTGAGACCTTTTGACGCAAAGACGAAACGGTTCGAACAGAGAGACTCTGAAGTGTCTCACCGGCGCGAGACTCCATGTGAGCTTCATCGAGAGTAACTCCCCGCTTGAGTTCGCGGCCCAAAAACATATTTTGAACAATGTCAAGGTTGTCGCACAGAGCCAGGTCTTGGTACACAACCTCAATGCCCAGGGCGGAGGCTTGCTTTGGATCCTCGAGCTTTACTTCTTTGCCTTCGAAGTAAATGGCCCCGCCATCGAAAGGCTGAATTCCCGCCAACCCTTTAATGAGCGTCGATTTTCCCGCACCGTTATCGCCAACAAGGGCTGTGACCGAGCCGGGTTGAACCGCGAAGTCAATTCCGCGCAATACATCGACGGCACCAAAACTCTTGGTGACTCCCTTGACTTCGAGGATGGGCTGTGAGTCATTCATCATGTGGAAATCCCTTTTTTCGCTGAAGCCCCACACTGTAGAAGTTGTTTGCAGGTCGTGGTGGGTCTTTCAGGATATTTGCTGGGGTGAACCTCTGTGCAGTGAACTGTGGGCTCGTGCACACGCACGAGCCCACAGCCTCACAAATAACTACTACTGAATACCGAGCTCAGTACAAGCAGCAGCTACATCGCCTGCGCACAGCGCTGCGACATCGAAGCCTTCAGTGGCTGCGATGACGTCAGAAACGTTTGCTGCGTAGATGATGACTGGATCTGAGTACTTGGCAGGAACGGTAACGCCACCGATGTCAATGGAACTTTCGACAGCCGGTGTCTCGCCATTGAGCAGAGCAATTGCGAGTGCCGAAGCATCGCCAGCCTCAAGAACGGTGTTCTTGAATACTGTCATGCACTGCTTGCCAAGAAGAACGTTCTGCAAGCCACCGGTGGTTGCATCTTGTCCCGTTACGGGGATCATGACACCATTCTTGTCGTTGACTGCAATTGCAGCTCCGCCAAGACCATCGTTTGCAGCGAGAACGCCATCAATCTTTCCACCAAGGTCGGTGAACATTTGTTCGTAGATGACTCCACCTTGCTGGTTATCCCAGTCGGGAACTGACTCGTCCTTGACTGGTGTCACACCGGCAGCTGTCAAAGTGGTTTCGTAACCTTCCTTGAACATTGCGGCGTTGCCATCTGTTGGTGAACCGTTGAGGAACACGACTGCAGCAGCAGCTGGGTCAATGCCCTTGTCGCCGAGGCACTTCAGGAGACCCTCAGCCTGCAACTGGCCGACCTTTACGTTGTCAAATGACACGTAGTAGTCAGCAGGTGCGAATGGACGGTCATAAGCGATAACGGGAATGCCCTGTGCCTTTGCCTTTTCAGCAACGGTTGCACCGGAACCATTCAGGTCAACGAGAACCATGACACCGCAACCACCGGCGAGCATTTGATCGCCAATGGTGAGGTACTGGGTGGTGTCACCCTGTGCGTTCTGAATGTCTGCGGTGAAGCCAGCTGCTTCAAGTGCGGACTGAATTGCAGGACGGTCTTGGTTTTCCCAGCGGTCAGAGGACTGACTATCTGGGAGAATGACGCATGCCTTGCCGCTGGTGCCGGCAGCTGCGTCAGTTGTTTCTTCAGTTGTTTCTGCAGCAGTTTCAGCAGCGGTTTCCGAAGCGGCATCAGTTGTGTCGCTTGAGCTACATGAAGTGAGGAGCAGTGCAGCAGCTGCGGTACTCGCAAGAGCTACGTAGAGCTTCTTTTTCATTTGTTTCCTTCCCCAGCGAGTATTTCTCGCCCAGTGATTTTCGTGCCTAGATATTTACTACGAAATTCCGAGGATTCGATCAATTACTAGTTGATCAAGTGCCTCGTTTGCATATCCACGTGCCGCTAATGCGGCAGCGTCGAATTGCTCATTGAGTAATCGATCGGCAGTAGCGGTGGAATAGCTACCAACGGTCGATTCCGCGAGTTCGGGAACACCTGCAGCAGACAGTGCTTCCTTTACTCGGGGATCTTGGTCGAACTCGCGTGCCTTGGCAGCGAGTGCGAGATAGGTGCGCATACAGCCTCTGGCAAAGTCCCAGATGCCATCGCCCCCTTCATTGCGGTACGGGCGAGCATCGAAATGCTTCGGCCCGTTGTAGTCGGAATTCTCTAGGAGTCGAACCAACATGAAGTCATCTTTAATACCCTCGGAACCGAATCGAAGGTCTTGATCGAAGCGGCCAATTTTTTGGTCGTTGAGATCAATGTGATATAGCTTTCCTTGCCACAAGGCTTGAGCCACTCCCTGGAAGAAACTCAGGCCGGCCATGGTTTCGTGTGCAACCTCGGGATTAAGGCCCACCATGTCGGGGAACTCAAGTTGATTAATGAAAGCCATGGCGTGGCCAATGGTCGGCAGGAAAGTATCTCCGCGGGGCTCATTGGGCTTGGGCTCCAAGGCAAACCGAATATTGTATTTCTTGTCATTGACGTAGCCACAGAGAAAATCAAGTGCCTCTTTGTATCGGGAGAGGGCATCACCTGGATTCTTACTCGCCGCACTCTCCACACCTTCGCGCCCGCCCCACAACACATAGGTGGGTGCACCGAGTTCCGCGGCCACATCAAGATTGCGCAATGTCTTTTGAATAGCAAAGCGACGGACATTGCGATCATTTGAAGTGAATGCTCCATCTTTAAATACCGGGTGCCAGAACAGGTTGGTGGTGGCCATGGAACACACCACACCTGTTTCATCCAATACTTTTTTAAATGCATCAAGTTCGGCGCGACGCTGAGCTTCAGGCGCCCCAAATGTCATGAGGTCATCGTCGTGAAATGACACCCCCCATGCGCCGATGTCAGCCAGACCACGAAGAAAATCAGCGGTGCTGACCGGTGGGCGGGTGCTATCTCCAAAAGGATCCCGACCCGGATGCCCAATGGTCCACAGGCCAAATGCGAATTTGTCCTCGGGAATGGGGGTTAATCGATCACTCATGTCCTGGATTCGCCCGTCCTATTTGATGAATCAAGTAATTTCCGATGGCTCAAGTAAATTGTTGTGAGTGACAACATATCCATAAAGTGACTGGTAGTCGAGGAAAAATGGATACTTTTAAGACACCTTCTGATAACAATCCGATTACGAGAGCGAAACCTGCACGAACCATTCATAACTGGTGGGTTGGGTGCCAAAGAACATGGACGGCTCCACCGCTTCCACTTCCAAGACGACGGGCTCGCCCGCCTGATTGTCAACCAGGTCAATTCGGGCATAGAGGGGAGCATCGAATCTTTTGGTGACGTATCCCATGACGTGATCGGCCAATTTTCGTTGATCAGCCCTCGGTAACCGAGCAGTGATGTCCTCTTCCAAGTACAAACCGTGTACTCGCTCTATCTCTACATCCTTGTGCAGTAGCGGGCCCTTGCGGATCGCGTGTGAATATTGACCGTCTATATATAGGAGTGCAGTCTCACCGTCGGTATCCACTCGATCCAGATACGGCTGAATCATGGCCTTTTTCCCGGCCGCGACAATCAGGTCGATTAAGTTCTGGGCCGTCTGCACACTCCCGCTGTCCGATGTAGACAACCGCAGGGTGTCTCGACTGCCAGCGGACATGGATGGTTTCACCACGTAATCAGCCGCTGGAGGAACGATCCAGGTCTGCTGTAAGTCAGAAACAAATTGGGTATCAATTACCGGAATACCAGCTCCGACCAAGTCATGGAGATATATTTTATTTGAGCTCCATGAAATAATTTCAGCAGAGTTTCGAACAGTCGAACCCAATGATTGAACCCAGGATAGAAACTTGGGCAGGTGATCGGTGTAATCCCAGGTATTTCGAATAATCACGAGATCAAAGGAATTCCAGTCCACCGCTGGGTTTGACCAAATAGCCGGTGTCGCCTCAACTCCTACCTGAGCAAAGTGGCCAATAAGAGGTTGGTCATCCGGATCGAGATCCGGAATTTCAGGACACGTTGCTAGGGCAATGCGAGTGGACACCGGCATAAGGTACTAGGCCCCTAGGAAACAACCACCACAATATTGCGGGTTGAGCCATCAGGGTTGGTCACGGTAATGACCGCGGTCCCCGCAGCAATTGCTTTGGCACCGGGATTGAAGATCGCGCTTCCGTCGTCATAACCCTGAGTGATTTCCAAAACCTGCGGATTATCCACCGAAATCACTGTATTGACAGGGTCGTCGGCGAGAATATCGATGAAGTCACCGACCACAGCGGATGCATCTGTCTGATCAACGCCAATGATCACCGGGGGCAACATTTGAGAACCCTCCTCGGACATTTCCGATGCCGTTGATTCGGCAGCCGATTCATCGCTGCTTGAGCAGCCGGCAAGCACCGCAATGCCAAGAAGGCTGGCAGCACCCAATGCGGCAACTTTTGTGGCCGCTGCTTTTGTGGCCGCTACTTTGCGTGTCCTGATCATATTTTCTCCTTGAATTGGTTAAAGGCTTGAAGCATTTGACGGACGCGGGCTCACAAGTGTTCCACCGCCACCGGAAAATCTACTCACATCAGGCTATTGAGTTGAGCCACCCGAGCAGCGTGTCGACCACCATCGAAGGGGGTGTCGAGGAACACTTGAATGAGTTGCTGGGCGAGTGCCAGCTCGGTTGCCCGCCCACCTAAACATGCAATATTTGCATCGTTGTGAGCCCTGGCGAGCTGGGCATCTTCCACCGTGCGCAGGACCGCACCTCTAATTCCGTGGATCTTATTTGCGGCCATGCAGATCCCCTGACCGCTGCCGCAGACTCCAATACCAAACCGAGCATCACCGGATGCAACGACGCGACCCAACTCGGCACCGTATTCCGGGTAATCCACTCGCTCGGTGCTGTAAGTGCCAACATCATGCACCTCGAAACCGTTCTCCAATAGCCACGCACTCAGGAAACTCTTTAAAGTGAATCCCGCGTGATCAGAGCCCAGTGCAATAATCATGATTATCCTTCGGTTCGGGGAAAACCTCCCTGCACGACCATTCTCCCACCATGAAAGTATCCACTCGTGAACCAACCCGAGCAAGGCTCGAATCCAATAATTGCTGTTGTAGGCAGCCTCAATACCGACCTCGTCCTCCATGTTGAACTGTTCCCCCATGAAGGGGAAACGGTGCTCGGAGAATCACTGACCCAAGAACCTGGGGGTAAGGGTCTCAACCAAGCAGTTGCCGCAAGTCGGGCAGGCGGTGCAGTCGCGCTCATCGGTGCCGTCGGGGCCGATTCATTTGGTCAGCATTTAAAAGAAGTACTCGCAGCCGAGGGAATCAAAGATTTTGTTGACACTGACCCAACCCATGCAACCGGAACTGCGGTGATCGAGGTCGAGGCCGGCGGTGCGAATCGAATAATTGTTGTTGCCGGTGCAAATGACCATGTCAATGCAGATCGCGTTGAGGAACAGCTGCGGACCCTGTCCAGCCAACATCGGATTGGCGTTGTTTTGGTACAAGGCGAAATAGACCCCGAAGCAACTGAACGCGCGCTGGTCGTGGGTCAAGAACTTGGTGCGGTGACAATTCTCAACCCGGCACCCATGCGCGATTTCCCTCGCCGTGTTTTCGCCAGCACCGACTACCTGATCCCTAATGAATTTGAGGCCCGCGAACTGGCAGCACTTTCTGATTTACCGCTGACCTCCATGCTCGACTGTGTGGAGGCGGCTAACTCCATGGTGGATCTTGGCGTAAAAAACGTGATTGTGACGCGGGGCGAGAAAGGGGCTGTGTGGGCCAATGCCAATGGCTCCGGCCAAACGGGGGCGTTTCGAATCGTGCCGGTGGACACGGTTGCCGCGGGCGATTCCTTTTGTGGCGTGCTCGCATGTGCAATCAATGAAGGACAACCACTGTCAGAAGCCCTGCGCTGGGCCAGTGCTGCAGGCGCATTGGCCGCAACGAGAACGGGTGCGGTGGCCTCTCTGCCACAACGAGCAGAAATCATGAATCTTTTAGGACTCACGGACTAATCATCGTTAAGAGCACGAACTAATCTGCGTCAAGAGCGCTAATTAATCCGTGTTTAGGCCACTAACTCGATCATTGGCTGCGCGCATCGAAGGCGATGCCGGTCCGAGAACCCAACTCAAACTCCCCAACATGGCGGCTACCGCAGGCTTGACCACCGTGAGGGGAATCTTTGGTACGTTGATAAGTGCTCGTTGATCGTCGGTCATTGTGGCGGCAGCACCTGCATACAGAATGCTGTATGGAGCTCTCGCCGGTAGTGGCAGTGGCGCATTGCGAACAAAACGTGCCGTGCGCTCGGCCCGTTCCCCGCCCATCAAGTCTGGTTCAAAGTCTTTCAGTTGCTGCTTTAACTCCGCATAACTGCGAGGTGGGTTTTCTACCCCCACCAGTTCACCCGACTGTGCCCACTCGCGTACATACTGATCGGGGCCCCCGGGAATGGGGCCACCCCACACCAGATGGGTGGAGAGAAATGAATCCGTGAATGCCACGTGCACCCAGCGTAAAAGATCGGAGTCATTGGCGGAGTAGTCAACTTTCTCACCACGGCTGTTGGTGTACTGCCCCGAAACTTTTCGGTGCATGCCACGCACCCGCGCGCATTCCCGCTCCGCCATTTTTTTATCACCAAAAGTCATCACGGTGAGCCACTGGGTTGTTCCCGCGAGGCGACCGAGTGGATCCTCTTCGTAACGTGAGTGTTCATCTACCCCGGCGAGTGCACCCGGATGCAGGGCCTGCATGAGCAGGGATCGAACTCCACCCACCAGGGTGGGCAGGGATCCGTGCACCGTCCATGCGGCCGATCCGGGACCAAAAAATCCTTCATCGGTGCCCTCGCTGAGTTGCTGAACCCATTCAGGAGTGCCATCGGGTTCACCAGAAACTATTGATCTGAATCCGTCGGCAGCTTTTTGCCGCACGAAATTCAGGGGCGGGAGATCGAAGGGCACGAGATCACTCTGCCCAAGAATGACCGATACCGCATGTTGAAAAGGAAATAACGTGCGAAGTGGGCCCGCCGCGTATCGGGGGTTGGCGGCGGGCCCACTCGTTGAATCTCACTCAATGGTTCTTTCTAGGTGGATCTTTATGGGGTTACTCGGCTGCTACCAGGGTGAGTGGAACGGTGATGGTCTCGCCGTTACGCAACACGGTTAATTCGATCGTGTCACCGGGTGCATTAGCCCTTATCGAGACGATTAAGGCGGTGGGATCAGCCAGGATCACACCATCGACCTTGGTGATGACATCGCCACTCTGCAGGCCCGCTGTGTCCGCGGGTGATCCGGGGGTTACTTCAGAAATCTCACCACCGGGTCCTTGGAAAGAGGTGTCCAACTGCACGCCAATGATCGGGGTCTGGGAACTACCCGTGTTAATAATTTCATCGACTATTCGCTTCGCGGTATCAATAGGAATGGCGAAACCCAAACCAATGTTTCCGCTACCAGCTCCCATTCCAAGTGTCGCAATAGCTGAGTTGACACCAATTACTTCACCGACCGCGTTAACCAATGGTCCTCCGGAGTTACCGGGGTTAATTGCAGCATCCGTTTGGATTGCGTTGATGTACGCGGTGTCGCCTTGACCGCCAGCTGTTACGGGGCGATTGAGTGCGGACACAATCCCTGATGTCACGGTCCCCTGCAATCCAAGTGGTGAACCAATGGCAATCGCGAGGTCGCCCACATTAATTGCATCCGATGATCCAAGGGTGAGTGCAGGTAGACCATCGCGGTCCACTTTCACCACCGCTAAGTCATAACCAGAATCAGAACCTACGAGTTTCCCGGTAGCCGTGCTTCCATCTGAGAATGTGATGTCGATTGTGCCGTTGTCACCCGCCGGTCCAGCAACGTGATCATTCGTCACGATGTAACCATCGCTACTCACCACGAAACCGGTGCCAGTTCCCTCACCATCTGTTCCGGCAACGTTGAGTTGCACCACAGCCGGTTGCACGGCCGCCGCAATCGCCGCAATACTTCCTGCGGCCGGCTCCACCGCTCCAGTGGTAGCAACCGAAATTGCCGAGGTCGATCCGCTATCCGCGAGGGTGTAACCCACAGCACCGCCGACAGCCCCCGCGAACACTGCCGTCGTGGCAACGCCAGCAATGAATAGTCCCGCGCGGGATTTGCGTGGTTGCTCGGTTGTAAATGCAGCAAAGGGTGGAGTTTCCGCAGATTGCGGTGGCTGTGTCGAGGAAGAGGATTCCCCAGCATTGAAATCATTGAGCGGGGCGTGCGGTGTGATGGTCATGTGGTCTCCTTGTTGTCGCGTGTATCCATTGGACACATATCCATTGGACGCATATCAATTGGACCCCACACATCCTGAATTGGCTCCACGAAAACCAGGAAATCACCAAGCCCTTACCCACCCTTTACATTCCTCTTACAAAACAGGGGATCCACTACCCTGAAGTGGTGCACCTGCTGACCGGAATGAGCGCCGCGACCACTGCCGCTGAACTTTTGGCAAGTGGATCCCTCGTGATCATTCCCACGGAAACGGTGTATGGATTGGCCGCCAATGCGGAAAATGAATCCGCGGTGCACCGGATTTTCACAACCAAGAACCGTCCAAGTGATCACCCATTGATTGTTCACATTGCCCATGCCAACTGCTTGGACTACTGGGCACTTGATATCCCTGACTACGCGCGAGATTTAGCCGCTGCTTATTGGCCGGGCCCCATGACCCTCGTTCTCCCCCGCAACACCCCGGCGATGGACTTCTTAACCGGTAACCAGGAAACGGTCGCCCTGCGAATTCCCAATCACCCGGTTGCGCTCGAGATCATTAGTCAACTCGGGGTGGTCACCAACAATCCGTGCGCCGGAATTGCTGCGCCCAGTGCGAATCGTTTCGGCAAAGTGAGTCCAACTACTTTGGAACACGCAGTGCAGGAGCTACAGGATTACCTTGCAGATACCGATGCCGGTGTTGACGGTGGTTCCGCCAGCATCGGGATCGAATCAACAATCATTGACTGCACGGGTGAGTCACCCATTATTTTGCGCAGCGGGGCCATTACCGAACAAGATATTGAATCGATTGTGGCTCTTTCTGAATCGGATAACTCAACGGTGCGAGCACCTGGAATGTTGGCATCGCATTACGCCCCTACCGCCACCGTGAAAGTTGTAAACACCGTGAACGATATTGAACCCGGTGCAACGGATGCATGTCTTCTTGCAACCAGTGGTGTGATCACCCCGATTGGAGTAACACGCATCGGGTCGCCGCGCGATGCGCACGAGTACGCGCACGTTCTTTATGCCGCATTGCGCGAAGCAGACCAATTGCACGCAACGGTTATTTACGTTATTCCACCAGAAGGCCCCGGGATTGCTGCCGCTGTGCGCGATCGAATCACTCGTGCAGCTCACCGGTAAATTCACACAAATTATTGAGGTGCAATTTATTTTGGTGCCATGCGTAGCGCAGCATCCAACCGAATGGTCTCGCCATTCATGTACGCATTCTCACAAATCGTTTGCACCAAGTGGGCGTACTCGTCTGGCAAACCAAGACGGCGGGGAAAGACCGGGGTGGAAGCAAGATGTTCTTTCAGTCCCGGTGGCATAGTGTCGTAAATAGGTGTGTCAAAAAGTCCCGGTGCAATTGTCATGACCCGAATTCCAACAGGTGCCAGATCGCGGGACAGTGGCAGGGTTAATCCAACAAGTCCGCCCTTGCTGGAACTGTAGGCAGCTTGGCCAATCTGACCATCGAATGCGGCCAATGATGCTGTCAACACAACAACACCGCGCTCACCATCTGCATTAGGTTCATTCTTTGCTATTTGCTCGGCAGCGAGTCGAACAACATCGTAGGTGCCAATCAAGTTGATGTTGATCACTCGGCGGTAGTTGTCAATCGAAGCCGCTTTGCTATCGCGATCCAGTGTTCGCTCTGCCCACCCAATGCCCGCGCAATTCACCGCGGCATCAAGCCGACCAAACTTCTCCATTCCGGCAGCTATTGCAGCAGTAATTGCCTCGGTGCTTTGTACATCGACTTCCACCGCGAGAGCCCGATCACCCAATTCACTAGAAAGTTTTTGGGCCGACCCCAAATTCAGATCGGCAATGACAACTCCACCGGCACCGTGGGCGAGCATCCGACGGGCAACTGCCTCACCCAAGCCCGATGCACCACCGGAAACAAAAAAGACTGAGTCAGAAATTTTCATATCGCAAGCCTAGTAAGCACCCAATTCATGCAGCCGTGCATCACTAATTCCAAAATGATGGGCCACCTCGTGGATCACGGTCACCCGCACCTGACGCACCACATCTTCCTCGGTGCTGCACACCCGAAGAATGGGTAACCGATAAATGGTGATGTGGTCGGGTAGCGCCCCGGAATACCCGGTTCCCCGTTTGGTTAGTGGGATACCTTCATAAAGGCCAAGTAGTCGCGGGCGCCCAGGTTTCTGGTTCTCCACCAGCACAACAACGTTATTCATCAGCCGGGTCAATCCTTCGGGGATTTCATCTAATCCCAGGGCGACCAACTCTTCGAAGCGCTCCATGGGTACCTCTGACTCCGCCACCATGCCCTTACTCTCACATCCACCCACTTCCCGCGCATCTGTGAGGGTCAGATTCCCAAGGGGCCGGCGGGAATCGAATCAGGTCTTTCCCCTACACTTTCCAAGTTGTAACAGGTCCCCATCGTCTAGTGGCCTAGGACGCTGCCCTTTCACGGCGGTAACGCGGGTTCGAACCCCGCTGGGGATACGGTTTCTGTACTCTGGAAATCACATGTTTGGCCCCGTAGCGCAGTTGGTTAGCGCGCCGCCCTGTCACGGCGGAGGTCGCCGGTTCGAGCCCGGTCGGGGTCGCTTAGTTCGGACACAATCCGAACTTGTTGGCCAGGTAGCTCAGTTGGTACGAGCGTCCGACTGAAAATCGGAAGGTCGACGGTTCGATCCCGTCCCTGGCCACCTACAAAGATCCGAGAAACCGTTGGAAAATGTTTACTTTTGGAATTTTCGTTGGGTCGAGTTAGCCCAACTTGCTTATGCCAGGCCGGCGCTCGGGGCGCCTCAACGACGAGATTGAAGGTTGCATCATCACGGTCTGCGACCCCGATTAATTCCAGCCTCAAACCGCGATGAGGTAAGGCTGCATCCGTGCATGATGTTACGGGAGATTCCTAAATTTCGTGGCGAGCGCGACAAACTCGCAGCGAGTGTGTAAGCATGCCGATATGAGAAAAGCATCTGTAATGTCGGTTATCGCAATCCTCGCTCTTCCTGTGGTTTTCGCGGCCTCCGCGGCTGCCGCCCCAGTCCCTTCCAAAGAGGCTTGCTCCACGACCACAGAGAAGGCCACCTATGCCTGCATGGAAGTTGACTCTCGCAAAGTTCCTTCCGGTGACATGGTGACATTCACCGGCCAGCTGTCGGCTGAGGCAATGCGTCAGCTCAAGGTATGGACCAAGGGCGACAACATCGTGTGCCTGAACCGGTACAAGCCACAGCCGGAGGCAGACGGCTCATGGCCATGGACCACTCTCGAGGGCGCCTGCACCACGGTACGCAAGAACGGCGGCTTCACGATCGAGGCTGAACTCGGCCGCAAGGGTTTGTTCTACTACGGACTCGAGATGGGACCCTGCCAAGGCAATGCGGGCCTGTGTGGCAACGCTGACCCTGGCCTTCTCGGCGTGGGTGGCAACAAGAAGGATCGCGTGATCGCGCTACGAACCACGTAGCGGATGACCTGTGAAGGTGCATCACCGGAATTTTTTGCCTGCGATAAGTATCTAAACTCGGCCACCACACTCGACTCACGAACTTTTTCACCCGGCAGTGTTCACCGTCAACACAACTCGGTGATTTTGGGCAATGCCTTTGGCGAAGTACCTGAGTTCGCCCAAATGCAATTCCTCTTGATGGCGGTGCCTGGCTTCTTGCTCGCACTCTTAGGGCTAGTTGCCCGCGAACCAAAAGCCGGTGATACCCGTTGGTATACGAGGCCGACCATGACAATTGTTTATCGCGTTGGCGGCGTGCTCATGCTCATTGCCGCCTGCGTACTTGGTGTTCAGGCCTAAAACCTCCACTACCACCATTTTTCCGGGTAGGAGCGGTAGTCGAGCAAACGATTAGTGGCTAGTGCCAGGCCAATAACCAACACCGTGTAAATCATCAGGATCCCAAAAGCTTTCGGGGCATCTGATAAGGCATAGCCGGCCATAATCGCAGCAAATGGCACGGCGAAAGCGGGAGCATGAAAAACGCCTAATATATAGAACAGAAACAATACGATAGCGCCGGCGACAACCCCCAAGACCGTGCCTGGGAACGGCAATATTGACAGGCCGATACCAAAAATTCCAGCTACAACGTAGGCACCGAGAACTCGAAGTGGGCGGCTTCCCGGTAGCCCCGGCTGCGCGACAATCAATACGTAGGTGACCAACGGCGGAACAAGAAGGGTGTGGACAAAACTCAGGCCGCCTTCAAGCACCCCGCTGACGCCAAGGATCAAAGCCAAAGCCACTGTCTGACATGCAACTTATAAAAGAAGCTTGAGCATCGGCATCCGCGTAACGCCGTCAATCATTGGTCTCGTTGGATGGGGTTGTGCTTCTTGCATCATTTATCCTCCGGCCACTGGAATACGCAGTTCAGCCAAATGTGAGCCACCTAGGTGCAACCGCGTTGACCCGGTTGACGACGCGGCATAGCGAGCCGGCAATTGGCCGGTAAATGGGTTCATCGCAAATAGCCATTGGGAACGCAGCTCTAGTTCCAAGACGTCACCGGCCCGCAACCTGGTGGCCTGCGGCAAGAGCGCCACGGTTATTGGCACTATCTCGCCGGGGCTAAATGGTTCGGCCTTGGCGTGGGTGTGCACCGGTTGCCACGAGGTCGACAGTTCTGAGTCGAGCTCACGGTGCGCGAGCCGGTGCCATCCGTGTGTCACCACGTCGTGCCCGAACCCATAGGAACCCTCGAATGGGACTTCAGCTCCATCGCGAATTAGCCTGACCGCCGCGAGGAAAGTCGCATCGTTGGTGCCCTCGAGGCTGACATCAGCATTAAATGTCATTGGCCCGATTAGGTCACAGGCCGACGGCACCTGCCACCTAAATTTCAAAGAACCATCCGAATTCACAAACACCATTGAGGTTTCGGTGGTCTCTGGGCTCTCAGCGAGCTGCCCACCAGCGCGAAGGTGCAGTGAGCTCCAGGTGACACCGGGGGGAGGCCATTCGGCCGCCATTCGAATCTCAGCGGGTGCGTCGCCGGTTTCGTGTATGGCGATACGCACCGGTGGCACTTGATCCCACCCGTTATCGGCGCCAGCCAAGAAGTGCTCGAAGAAGCGCAGCTGCGTGGCCTTGGCTTCATCTCCGTAGAACACACCCCATTTGCCGCCGCGGTGGGTCCAGATCCATTTCTGTTTTGATGAAACTCGGCGAAAGGCTTCGAAGGAGCCGCGGGTATGAAGTAGGTGATCAGAGAAGCTGCCGCAAACCAACATCGGCACGTTGATGCGCGAAAGTTCAGGCATCCGCGATTTCCACCAGTCATCGAGTTCTGGTCGGCTCAGCGCCTGCGCGTACAAATCCTCGGTGGTGCGTCCGGATTTATTGGTGATCTTCCCCCACATAGCGAAGAAGCCGCGATCGCGCAC
>CAITYI010000399.1 GCA_903896585.1 uncultured bacterium | reverse complement strand
GCCAACTCATTCGCCGCAACAGAGTTAAGCACCTGCAGGGTGTTCTGCAGCGAAGCAATGCGGCCTGCATTCGTGGACCGAAGATCGACCGTGGCCTCAACGTAGGTTTTCATGCTTCCCGCAGTTGTCACTGCATTAGCGCCAGTTGCAGTTCCGTCCCCGGCACCAGCCACTGTTGGACCCGCTGCTACCAGTGGTGTAGCTACAAAGACGGCGCCACCAACGTCCGGGGTCAATGCTGGTCGGTCGGCAACAACAGAGTCGACAGTGGTGCTGCGGGCGAACAGGTCGGCGCCACCGAATTCGGTCTCGACCTGGATCGACGTGATACCCGCTGTAATTGCGGTGAGTTGGGTCCAGAGGGCAGTGCCGTCTGCACCGGCGTCGGCGCCCCGGTTTCCAACTTCCATACCTTTTTGGCCCAGTGCGATCAGTTCGCCGTAGCCAGCATCCGCAGCCTGTAGGCGGTTGATTGCGCTTTGCACCTGGCTGATGGAGCTTTGGGTTGCTTGGGTTGCCGCATTGAGTGTTGCTGCGGTTCCCTGGGAAGCGATATCGCCAGCACCGGCGGCTTTGAGGCCACTGGAAATCCGGGCGAGTGATGAGGCGGACTTTGCCTGATGCACACCGAGGTTGTTGTACACATTTAGCGCTGCAACATTGGAATTAACTTGAAATGCCATGATCTTCCTCCTTGAAGACTCATTAACTGAGGTCCATCCTTGGAACTCAGGGGAAGTAACGGTTGCCGCCGCAGGAAGTTAAGAGATTTCCTAAAGGGATTTTTTAAGGGTCTGCGCGGCTAGGACTGCGTGTCAATAAACAGCGGACCGCTGGACATGCCCTTGGCGGCATTCGCATCAAGGTATTGGAGGTGTCGCCTAACTTTTCGTCGGTCCGACTCCAGTTGCAGCAGTAGCTCGCTTTGCTGATCAAGTATTCGTCGCACCCTGTCCACCACCTCAGGGGGCATAGGGGGTAGATCTGTTGGTGGTACCCAAACTTCTGTTGGCTGGGAGTTGTGAAGGTCTAACTCAAGTTGATCAAGTGTGTGTTCCCAGGCCGCAATGGCTTGGGCGTTATCAGGCATCAACGACCCGCATCGGCCGAGTAGCGGAAAGGTCACCGGCCGTTCTTTCGGCCTGGGTCCATGCATCCTTGAGCCCCACGATAATTTCCAAATTCTCTCTGATTATCAACGGGTTTTTCTCAATGTTGGCCTTGATCAGACTTTGGTGAACGGAGAGGTAGATGGTGCCGAGGCGGTGAGCGTGTTCCCAAGCATTGGTATCTAGACCAGAGAGCAAAGCCATGAGGAGTTCTTGAGCATGAATCAGATGAGTATGGGGATGTTCACCGGCGTCAAGGGCTGCCAATGCTCGCTCGAGGTCAAGGGTGAGGCGTTCAAAGGCCAACACCACAATTCGGGCTGGTGATGCGGTCGTGACCGCGTGGTCGCGGTAACTGGCGGCGACCTGATACGGATTCTTCTTCATTCAGGTCAGTTCTCGGTCAATGCTTTAACGAAAACATCCAGTGAAGTCTGCAGGTAGCTTTGCTTGGATTGGAGCGCCTGAATCTTGGCGTTCAACTCTGAATAGAAAATTGTGAGTGAATCCTCGCGTTCCGCTAGTGCAGTGTTCATGTCGATGATCTGTTGGGTGAGATCCGACACTCGGGTCTGACGGGAGGACACCTCGCTGGACAGGGAGCCCGTGACCGAAATAGTTGCTGTCGCGAACGTTTCTACGCGGGATGCGAAGGCGGCCACCTGACCGATAATGTCATAAGAAAACGGGGTCGATGCTCTGTTGTCATAGGCATCACTGAACGTGGCTTGGTCAAATGTGAACGAGCCGACCAGAGTCAACTCAATCCCCGCGTCAGACAAGGACGCCAGGGTATTTGAGTCAAATACTGTGCTGAGCAGGTCTTGGGAGACCTGCTGGGGGGTGTATTCGGTTTCCAGCGCACCATTGGCGGAAGTCTGAACCTTGATCAAGTTGAGCGTGTTATTTAATGCCGTGACTAGGTTTTGAGCGGCAGTGACCATGGTGGCTGATGTCGATGAACTAGGCACCTGCGGCGCCAGGGTTACCGTTCCCGCCGTGGTACCCGAAACCGTGATGGTTAATCCTGGGAAGTCTGCCAAGCCGGAGAACGTGTTCGAGTTGGAGGTTTGCGTCACCGCCACACCATTTTTTGTGTAGGTAATGGACGCAGTTGCCGACCCAGAATCCACAATCGAATCCACTGTGAACGGGTAAGGGGAATTACCTGAAACAGCCCCTGCACTCGAATAGGCCGAGACTTTGCCGGTGTCGGCGACACTATCGGAAAATGTGACCGTGGTGCTGGCGGGGACCCATCTAGCGGAGCTTGTGATCGCCTCTGCGGCGGATGCCACCGCTGCCATGCTGGTATTGAGCTC
>CAITYI010000398.1 GCA_903896585.1 uncultured bacterium | reverse complement strand
TGTTCTCCGAGTCCTTTACAGTCTGTACCAAGCGTTGTGCTTCATCGGCGGTCAGGAAACGCTCTCGCGCATTGTTCACTTCGAACATGACCACGCCGTGAGTCGGATTAACTTCTCCTCCGGGGATTTTCCATTTCTTTGCCAAGTTGTACATGTAACGCATCAGGATGACCATACGATTTGCTGTCGCAGGAGCATAGCCAGCAGCTTTCATGCTGTGATGCAATTCGATCACCGCTTGCTGGGTAACTTCGTCCAGGTGGCAGTGAGCGAACCGAGGAAGGACTTGGTTACGGAGATAAGAGTCATCACTATCCCAACTCTTCTTATAGCCTTTTATGAAGGGCATGTAACGTTCCGAGGCGAATTCGGCCAAGGTCGGCACGGTGCGTTTGGTCTTGCGTTCCTCGGCAGGATTGTCGCCCAGCACCACACGGGAGCGCAGTTTCTCGGCTGTGGTCTTGGCTTGTTGAAATGAGATGTCCTTGGCATTTCCGATAGTGTGCTGACGGAGTTTGCCATGGGGATCACGATAGCGGAGCGCGTAGGTCATGCTGCCGGTCGATCTGACTTCGAGGGTAAAGCCGGTGATGCTGTTGTCGTAATAGGTCTCTTTGGCTTTGCCGTTGCTGGTGGCATTGCGAACGAAGATGGCGTCAAGGTTACAGTTGGGCATGGTGTGCTGCTCCTGAATGTGAATGTGGATGGACTCCGTTCGGTCTGATCGGGAAGGTCTGCTGGTACGAGGGGCTGTCTGAAATGTGCATAAAAATTCTCCAAGTTAAATTGAATTCATCGGGCTATGTGACCAAGGCTGCGCTCCGGGGCGGTGTCCGAGCCTGCGTCCAATGCACCCAATTTCGCCGGGGCGGTGCACGGTGGCGACGCGGGGGGCTGCCGATGGCGGTGGTGATGGCTGGCCTGCAGTCGGGGCGAGGCGGGGGGACTGCGGTGGCTAGGCTGCGGGTGACAGTGGGGGCGACCCCGTGGTGGCACTCCGGGGAATGCCGGGACACAAATTGCTGGGGAGGGAGGGGCGGCAGATGATTTCTATCTTCTGCTGCATCCTCCCGGTGGTGACGACTAAGCTTTCAGTTTGTAGAAGCGTTTGCCTTTCTTGTTTGGATTCGCCACCTCGATTGGCAGCATGCCTTGTACTGTGAAATATTTCAGGGAGCGACCAAAGCAGTGTTTTTGATGTTTAGTGAAAGTGCGCCATACATCTTTAGTAAAAACAGTTTCGGCATAGACCTTCTTCGTCCAGTCAACTTTGTCCAGATGGGCAGTTGCAAATATCCATGTCAGGTCGATTTCAGGCGCTGGCACCCAGTAGCGACCGGGCATGAACATGCCAAGTTTTTGGCCATACCGGCCACCGTGTTCGATGAATTTAATGTTTTGAATAGTATTCATAAGAGTTCCCTAATTAGTTATCACGAAGTGCTACCCCCTCCCCACCCCAAAAGTGTGTGTGTGGGGGGGGGTGGTAGGACTTTTTTTAAAGTTGATTCGAGGAGTTTTGCGGCGGCTACTACTCCGGGACGGTGAAGGTGATACGACCCTCACTAATTAGCTGAAATAGGCAGGCCGGAAGAATGTCTTGCTCATCTTCGGACAAACTTTCCCCGAACTCCTTGCGGACCATTTCGTGTGGGGATAAAACGCTACAGGCATCGAAGACTCTGTCGATCAGGTGATATTCAATGCGTTCAAGGAGGCTGATAGACACCAACTTCCCACCGATCAGGCGATAGCCGTACTGGTCCTCAGCGATTTCGTGGCTGCAGAGTTCTTCGGTGGATTCGATGCTGCAATAGGCGATAGTTGAATTATTTGAAAATGACATAATAATTACCTCAAAATGTGAATTGATATTCACGTTGGTTTGTAAGTGACTTCCAATGAAGCCGACCGACCATTTGGTGTATGCGTTCTGGTCGGTGATTAACGCAACCGATGAGGGCCACCTAAAGATTTAGCTTGATTTTGCTACCCCCTCCCCACCCAAAGGTGGGCGGAGTGGTAGGATTTTTTAAAATCAAAATAGGTCACCGTCATCCTCCGGCAAGAGCTTGCTAAATTTGTCAGGGCGGTCGATCTTTAGCGGGACACGCCATTTGTAGACCCCCTGGATTTTTTTCGGCTCGCCGTACAGCTCACGGAAGACTGCAGCAGCCTCTTTGCATTGCGCATTTCCCGGCTGGTTTATCCCCAGTTTTGCCAACACTTGTGTCGGGCTGTAAGCCTTGATCTCGTCAGCGGTGCTGTTGTGATCAATGGCCGACATGAGGCGTTCCCGGATGGCACTCACGGCGCGATGCTCCTTGTTAAATTTCTCAAGGCATTTTTCTTCGTTTCGATCAAGCCACCAAATTTCACCCTTTTGAAAATCCACAGCGATCTGAGCCCAAAGTTGCTGCATGTCGATGGTGTGCTGGTAGTCGATCTTGATGACGGGAATGGTCCAGAACCGGGTATTACCGGTCGGATCCACCAGAAATGCTTGATCATTGACGGAGGCACAAAAGACAGTACGCCGCTGGTATTCCGAGTTAGTACGCCCATAGGGCTTGCGAAGCTTGTCGCGGTCGCTGGTGATGAAGCCCTTGAGCCGTGCCACATCCTTTTTCAGGCTGCTATCGAGTTCACCAATTTCCACTATCCAATGACTGATGGCGGTGATCTGCGAATCTTTATTACTCGCATCGAGGTGGTGATCTAATTTCAAGACCAGTTCTCGAAGGACAGGATCAGGGATCAGTGCACGAATCCAGCTGGTTTTGCCTATAGATTGTGGCCCTTGTAAAGTCAAGATACCGCGTCCGAAAAACCCTTGAGGCATTATTGCAGCCGCTACACAGCTAATTAGCCAGCGGTAGATCAGGACTTCCAGTAGCGGCCT
>CAITYI010000397.1 GCA_903896585.1 uncultured bacterium | reverse complement strand
TACAGGTGAGCGGGGTGCGTGCCGCCGGTCAGGCGGGCTGGGTTGGGATCGACGTTTCGGTCCCGGCGGGCGGAGAGATTTTGGTGGATTACTCGGGAGCTTCTGGTACCAAAGCTCCGCTCGCGTGGGTAATCGACAAGGACAAAAACCGCACCCCGGTAAACATGCAACTGGTTACCCCGGAACTCATTGAGCAGTACCGCGAAGAGATCTATGTCGTTCAGGGTCCCTTTTAGGAGCCAAGTCGTGACGTAACCCGACACTCGGGTCCGTCTTCCCCGAGGGACTCCTCCCGATCCGAGGGACCCGCTCGCAGAGCGGGTGACCGGGATCGAACCGGCATGGCCAGCTTGGAAGGCTGGGGCTCTACCATTGAGCTACACCCGCGAGGTGCGCCCTCATGGTACTCACTGCCCTGATGTGAATCGAAATGGGCGCTCGATTACGGGTGAACGTGCATGCAGATTCAGGTGACGTGGGGGATACCTCTAGACTCTCGGAGGCCAGCGCGGGGCGTAGCGTAGTGGCTAGCGCGCCTGCTTTGGGAGCAGGAGACCGGGAGTTCGAATCTCCCCGCCCCGACCACTCCGATACGACAAGTTTGGGAAACGACAAGTACGGCTAGTTCAGCGAGAAGTATCTTCACCACGTACACAAAGTTCCGTATTAAAGGATCCGTCACACAACTACCTGGAGCGTCCGTGAAAACCGAGATCGAGAACCTCAACCCCACCCGCATAAAAATCTCCGTTGAGGTGCCGTTTGCGGATCTGCAGCCCAGTGTGGACGCTGCCCTCGTTCGCATTGGCAAGTCGATCAACATCCCAGGTTTTCGTAAAGGCAAGGTTCCGGCCCGAGTGGTCGAACAGCGAGTGGGCCGGGGAGCTGTATTGGACGAGGCCATCAACGATGCCCTGCCCAAGGCCTATGAAGAAGTTATTCGGGAGAACAAGATCCGCCCGATTGGGCAGCCGGCTGTCGAGGTTACTGAGATGGTCGATGGCGATAAATTGACGTTCACCGTTGAGGTAGATGTGCGCCCCGAGTTTGATCTCCCTGCATTTGATTCCTTGACGGTTGAGGTTGAACCGTACCTATTGTCTGAATCTGATGTCGATGAACAGCTTGATGCGTTGCGCGGTCGTTTTGCCAATCTCAAAGAGGTGGATCGCGCCAGCGCAGACGGCGATATTTTGCTGGTCAATATTTCCGGGACTACCGAATCTGGCGATGAAGTTGAGGATCTAGCAGCGCAGGCCATGTCCTATGAACTGGGCACCGAAGGCATGTTGCCTGGATTCGATGACGCTGTTCGCGGTGCGGCAAAGGGTGAGTCGCGAACATTTGAATTCACTCCACAAAATGGTGACTGGTCAGGAATCCCGCTCACTGTCACGGTTGAAGTGACCGCGGTTCGTGAGCGCGAATTACCCGAACTTAATGCAGAGTTCGTCAGCATGGCCTCCGAGTTTGACACGGTTGAGGAGTTGCGAGCAGATATTGAAACTCGTCTCGGCCGATTGAAGCGCATTGAGCAGGGCAATGAAGCCCGTCACAAGATTCACGATGTCCTGTTGGAGAAAGTGGATATTGCATTACCGGAGAGTGTGGTGGCGGCCGAAATCGCGTCTCACTTCCAAGACGGCCATGATTCGGGTGAAGAGCATCGTGGCGAAGTTGAGGCGGAGATCCGCACCGGCATGAAGAGCCAGTTCGTTTTGGACAAAATCGCAGAGGATGCCGAACTCACGGTTGGCGAGAGCGAACTCAGTGCGTGGTTGGTACAGCAAGCGCCTCGGTACGGGATGGCCCCCGATGCATTTGCCCAGGCGCTGGTGGAGGCAGGTCAGGTCCCCATGGCCATGGCGGATATTCGCCGAGCCAAGGCCCTTGCCAAGGTACTTGAGAGCGCCCATGTTGTGGACACCACGGGAGCCGTTATTGACCTCGCTGCCTTGGATGCCGAAATGGCTGCCCTGAGCGCCGGCGAGTAGGTCAAAAGTCCCCATGCGGTTCATTCGGCTGATGGCGAACTCTGGTCATTAGATCGGGTACGGATACTGCTGCGGGGTTAGAGTTGCATCACCCAAGCAACGCGAATAATTGTTGTGACCCTAAGGCAAGGAGAATCGGTGTCGACACCCTTTGAACACATCATGCGCACGAGCGGCGGCATGACCGGATTCGGCGACATGCTGGATGAGCGGCTCCTACGCGAGCGAATTATTTGGCTCGAAGGTCCCGTCATGGATGACAACTCCAATCGGATTGCCAAGCAATTGCAGGTGCTCGCAGCCGAGGATCCAGCAAAGGACATCTCTCTTTACATCAACTCACCCGGTGGTTCGATCACCGCGGGCATGGTCATCTACGACACCATGCAATTGATCCCTAACGATGTCACCACTGTCGCCATGGGCTTGGCTGCATCCATGGGTCAATTCCTGTTGTGTGCCGGAACAGCCGGTAAGCGGTATGCCACCCCGAATACCCGCATCATGATGCACCAGCCGTCCGGTGGCCTTGGTGGAACAGCAAGTGATATCAAGATCCAGGCCGAGCAAATGCTGTACATCAAAAAGCGCATGGCGGAATTGATTGCCGTTCATAGCGGACAAAGCATTGAGCAAATTGAGAAGGATTCGGATCGAGATCGCTGGTTTACTTCAGATGCAGCTCGTGAATACGGATTAATCGATCATGTGTATAGCTCATCTGCCGATGCACCATCTTCACTCAAGGGAGACACCAAGTGAGAAATTCTTTCCAGTCAATAGCTCCCGTAAGTCGGTACATTCTTCCGGAGTTTCGTGAGCGCACGGCGACCGGGGAAAAAGTACATAACCCCTACACCAAACTTTTTGAAGAGAGAATCATTTTCCTGGGTGTTCAGATTGACGATGCCTCCGCTGACGATGTCATGGCGCAATTGCTCACTTTGGAATCATTGGATCCGGATCGGGATATCCAGATTTATATAAATTCACCGGGTGGTTCGTACACCGCCATGACCGCCATCTACGACACCATGCAGTTCGTCAAGCCGCAGGTTCAAACTGTTTGTTTGGGGCAGGCTGCATCAGCTGCCGCGGTCCTGTTGGCAGCGGGCACACCGGGAAAGCGCTTCGCCCTTCCCCACTCACGAATTTTGATTCACCAGCCCTATACCGAAGGTGGCGGCCAAGGATCCGATATCGAGATCCAAGCCAATGAGATTATTCGGATGCGCAAGGAGATGGAAGGGATTCTGGCCCAACACACGGGTCGTTCCATTGAGCAAATCGAGCAAGATATTGAACGCGACAACATCTTGACGGCCACCAAAGCAGTTGAGTACGGCGTGATTGACTCGGTCATTTCCTCACGAAAGGCGTGATCCGGCCACCAAGAGCCAGCTGTCAAGTTCGGGTTTTAACCCAAAGTTGAGACTTTGACCCGCGCCACCTTGTGAATAACGCGCGCGCAGGTGCCTTTCCGGGGTACGGTAACCGAGTTCAAAGTGGATATGCATACTGAAGGAAACGTTTTGCTGGTGGAAGGACTGAGAGAACACTGTGGCACGCATAGGTGAGAGTGGCGATCTGCTCAAGTGTTCCTTCTGTGGCAAAAGCCAGAAGCAGGTCAAAAAGCTGATAGCCGGCCCAATGGTTTACATCTGCGACGAATGCATTGATCTGTGCAATGAGATCATTGAAGAGGAACTAACCGAGGCGAGTACCTCCGAGTTTGGGGAGTTACCCAAGCCACGGGAGATTTATGCATTCCTGGACGAATACGTTATTGGCCAGGAAGCTGCCAAAAAGTCCCTTTCGGTGGCGGTGTACAACCACTACAAGCGAGTTCAGGCCGGTGCAAATCACAAGCCCAAGGAAGACTCCGTGGAGTTGGCCAAGTCCAATATCCTGCTACTTGGGCCCACCGGCTCCGGAAAAACCCTGCTAGCCCAGACCCTCGCGCGAGTATTGAATGTCCCCTTCGCCATTGCCGATGCCACGGCGCTGACCGAGGCCGGCTATGTCGGCGAAGACGTGGAAAATATCTTGCTCAAGTTGATCCAGGCTGCTGAGTTTGACACCAAACGTGCCGAAATGGGAATCATCTACATTGACGAAATTGACAAGGTAGCGCGCAAAAGTGAGAACCCGTCCATCACCCGCGATGTTTCCGGCGAGGGCGTTCAACAAGCACTCTTGAAGATTCTCGAAGGCACCACCGCTTCGGTTCCTCCCCAGGGCGGCCGCAAACACCCCCATCAGGAATTCATTCAGATAGATACCACCAATGTCCTCTTTATTGTGGGGGGTGCATTTGCTGGGTTGGACAAAATTGTTGAGCAGCGCATGGGAAAAAAGAATCTCGGGTTCACATTTGATTTAGTGGAAGGTGAGCGCTCGGAGACAAAAGATATTTCGGCCGATCCTTTCTCCCATGTCATGCCGGAGGATCTTCTGAAATTCGGCATGATTCCGGAATTCATCGGCCGACTCCCGGTTTTTACTGCGGTGAACAAGCTTGACCGCGAGGCACTGGTTGCCGTTCTTAGTGAGCCACGAAATGCTTTGGTCAAGCAGTATCAGAAGCTCTTTGAGCTCGACAATGTCGAATTGGAGTTCACCGACGACTCACTCAATGAGATCGCCGATCTGGCACTGTTGCGCGGAACAGGTGCTCGCGGACTGCGGGCAATCCTGGAGGAAGTTCTACTTAATGTCATGTATGAAGTACCCAGTCGTGAAGATATTGCAAAAGTCGTGATTACCGCTGAAGTTGTGCGCGACAGCGTCAACCCAACCCTGGTTCCCAGATCAGCGCCCAAGCGGGCGCCTCGTGAGAAAACTGCTTAAGTCTTAAATACTGCCCAACTCAATCAACACGTAACGTAACTTCAGCACGCAATTCGGTGGCGTCTGCATCAATTACCGTTTCAAATTCCAAGATTGAACCTGCTGCTAACAGGTCTGATTGTGCGATCAAGAGATCCGCAATCACAGTCTCAATTCCGGTGAACACTACCTTTTGTATCTCGGCACGCATGGAGGCTTTGGCTTCTGATTTGGCCTTGCGCACGAGTCCCAGTGCCGCCTGAGCATTGGCGAGTAGCTGTGGATCCCCTGGGGCGTTGCCCATCTGTTCTTCGGGCCACTCCTGCGCGTGCACTGAGCTGTCATTGAACCAAGACCACGTCTCCTCTGTTGTGAATGGAAGAAATGGTGCAAATAATCGAAGTTGAGTGGTGAGAGCCACGTACAGGGCGCTGCGGGCGCTTTGGGTATTCACTCCATCGCTCTCACCGTAGGCCCGTTCTTTGACCAGCTCGACATAGTCATCGGTGAAACTCCAAAAAAATGTTTCGGCGAGGTCAAGTGCTTTTGCATAATTGAAGTCCTCAAATGCAGCCGTTGCAGACTTCACTGTCTCACCCAGTCGGGCAAGCATTGCTAGATCCAAAGGATCGGTGACCTGTTG
>CAITYI010000396.1 GCA_903896585.1 uncultured bacterium | reverse complement strand
GTGCTGCGGGTCAGCAGGATCAGCACCCGCTCCTACCAGCGGCTTTCCCGTGGGAGCGACAGAAGGTGAAGATGCGAAAACAAAACGACTTACACCTTCGGCCTGAGCAATCGTGATCAGATTCCTGGTGGCGTCCACATTGATCCGCTCGAAATCACGTTCTGAACCGGTCACATTCACCTTGGCCGCGAGGTGAATAACGGCTTCGACCCCGTTGATCCACTCGCGGGAAAACTGTGGGTGGGTGAGATCGTCAAGAAACTCCGAGACACCCGGCACTCCACAAGGATTGCGCTGCACAACCACACAGTCATGCCCTCGCCCAACCACTTCACGTGCGACTGCAGAACCTAGCAGCCCTCGGGCACCTGTGATCAGCACCTTCATTGGACACCCGCGAGAAATTTGGCAGCCCAAGCCGCAAGGGCTCCTCTATCTATCTTGGCGTTATGCCGAATATCCATGGGCAACTTTTTTCGACGCAGGACGGCACTTACCGGAGTCCCTGCGACTGAGCGGATCGAATCTTCCAGATCGGTGTCTGATATGAATTCGCGAGTTACCACGACGATGACCACTACCTGCTTTCCGACAGGCCCTACCCCAACACACGCTGCCTGAGACACAACCGGAATTTTCTCAATGCGTTGTTCCACTGGTACCGGAGTGAGTGGACCGTCTGGGGTGGTAATCACATGGGAGAGTCGACCCTCCACCCAAATATTCCCACTCTCATCTATGTGCCCAACATCGCCGGTCCGATGCCACCCCGGAAATTGCGATGCCGCCGCCTGGGTAAATTCCAGACTGTCATAGGAGGAACGCATGTGGCCTGCCTTGATCACGATTTCGCCCATGACTCCCGCAGAGTCACTCAGTGTCGTGGAATCGTGCCACGGAGCAATCTGTATCTGCACTCCCGGAAGGACTTTTCCCACTGGCACACCAGTGGCCCCTTCACGGCCGGTCAGGTGTTCGAGCCCCATAATTTCGTCAAGGGCAATATCTGTCAAAGGTAATGCTTCTGTCATTCCATAAGGGGTACGTAATTGAGCACCGGGGAATAACCGAGTCACCGACATTAACAAGGAACTTGGCACCGGTGCCCCTGCAGAGAGAATTAAGCGAATGGGTGAGTTTTCACCTACCTGACCTGATCCCGACTGCATGGTTGGGGGCGCGGTCTCCACAACATTGCGAAGTGCCGCCGGAGATGCCCATAGAAGGGTGCCGTCGGCTTGGGTGATCGCCGATTGAAGACTTGAATAGGTCAGCGAACTCGGCGAACCTAGATCCATGTGTGGCAATACGGATCCCACGCCCAGTGCGGGTCCAAAAACCGCCCAGGGCGCAAATGCCGCAATGATGACATCGGAATCCGTAAGTGCATAATGATTCTTGAGCACTTGGACCGTTGCCTGAATGCGGGCACGTGAGTACCTCACCCCTTTTGCTGGACCAGTTGAACCTGAGGTGAAAACAACAGCACCCTCAGAGTCGGGGTCAAATGAAGTTTCCACTGGTCCCGCTGCTGATTTTCCGAATGTGGAAAGATCACGCGAGGAAATGCGAAGGCCAGGTATTTGTAAGAAACGGGTAATGGGCATGGCGCGAGGAATGGCGAATACATGGTCGGGATGCGCGCCACGCAAAGCGCGCATGAGTCCACGAGCACCCAAGCCTGAATCCGCAATCACAATACAAGCTCCGACATTCCACGCCGCGTAAATCAAAGCAATCAATTCCGGGCCTGGCGGAATTAAAAATGCAATCCGGTCTCCAGGCTTGATTCCTGCCAGTCGCATTCCGGCAGCAAACTCCAGAACTCGCCGATCCAACAGACTCCAGGTGACACTCAACTCTTGCCGATGTTTACCCATGACCGTTATAGCACTGTCGTGGGGCGACTCTTGGGCGCGACTTCGCACCTGAACTCCCAAATCAACAGGTGTTTTATCTGTGTGCTGGGGAGTTAACTCTTTACAAGGGAGATTTGCCAATCCCGCCACCCATTGGAGAACATCAGGAATAAGTTCGGGAGCATCTTCACTGACCAGATGCGATGCACCCACATAACGGTGAACGAGTGCATGTGGCAAACGCGACTGGAGATCGCGGAGATAGAGATCAGAAAAAACTGGATCGCGAGGACCCCAACACAAGAGAACCGGTGTAGTCGCTAACAACGTTAAGGATTTGGCGATGTTGTCCAGGGTGGCGCGGGACGGATGATCGGGCTCAAATGGGATGTCCGCCACGAAACCCCGAACCGATAAACGATCTGCTGAGGTTGGGTAAGGAAGCGCGAACGCTCGAGCGACATCATGCGGGACTTTCTTGCCGCTCAGAAGGGTGGTACCTCGAACGAACAGGGATGAATATTGGGTAACCGGAGAGAGTAGACCGCGCGCTCGCGCTAGCCGGATGAGCCCAGGTCCATTGAACTTCTCGGGCTGATGCACGGCGGTATTTAAAAGCACCACGCCCGCAATTGCGTACTCACGGCCGATTAGAACCTGCTCTACCCAGCCAAGTGAGATTGGCCCACCCCAATCATGCGCCACCGACACAATCGGCGTGGTGATCTGAAGTGCTTGCACAACACTGGAGAGGTCATGGATCCGCTGAGCCAATGTTCGTTGCGTACTAATTCTTTCTGAGTACCCCATGCCCAATTGATCCAGTGCAATTACCCGAATATGTGGTGGTGCACTTGCCAGCAAATTGCGCCATAGATATGACCACGTGGGGTTTCCGTGAACACAGATGAGCGTTAAATCTGGCGAAGTCTTGTGCCCGTAATGAGAATCTAGGACATGAAATGTTCGGTTAACACCCTCGGAATCAACAACTTCAATAAACCGTGACCATTCGGGCTTGATTCCGGGCAAGTCCTCAAAAGGAACCTCACGGCCGACCC
>CAITYI010000395.1 GCA_903896585.1 uncultured bacterium | reverse complement strand
GACGGCTCTGATCTTGTGGATTTCGATGCCGCCGCCGAATTGGGCGAGCCAGGTGAGTATCCGTACACGCGGGGTGTGTACGCCTCCATGTACACCGGTCGGCCGTGGACCATGCGCCAGTACGCGGGGTTTGGTACCGCCGCGGAATCCAATGAGCGATACAAGCAACTTCTTGCCGCGGGTACAACCGGACTGTCGGTCGCATTTGATCTACCTACCCAAATGGGCATGGACTCTGATGCTCCGTTGGCGCACGGCGAGGTGGGCAAGGTTGGGGTAGCGATTGACTCCATTGAAGACATGCGCACCCTTTTCAACGGAATTCCGCTGGATCAAGTCTCGACATCCATGACCATCAATGCCCCGGCCGCGATCTTGTTATTGCTGTATCAGTTGGTTGCTGAGGAAAATGGAATAGATGCCAGCCTGCTCAATGGAACAATTCAGAACGATGTTCTCAAGGAATATATTGCGCGCGGCACGTATATATACCCACCCAAGGAATCGGTCAGGTTGATCACCGACATCTTTGCCTATTGCAAAGATGAGTTGCCGAATTGGAACACCATCTCGATCTCGGGGTATCACATGGCGGAGGCCGGTGCTAATCCTGCGCAGGAGATCGCTTTCACCCTTTCGAACGGCAAGGCATATGTTCAGGCCGCTATTGACGCGGGGCTCGATGTCGATGAATTCGCGCCACGGTTGGCCTTCTTCTTTGTTTCGCGCACCACCATCTTGGAAGAGATCGCCAAATTCCGAGCCGCTCGCCGGATGTGGGCGCGCATCATGCGCGAGGAATTCGGTGCCAAAAACCCCAAGTCCTGGATGCTTCGTTTCCATACTCAAACCGCCGGCGTCCAATTGACCGCGCAGCAACCGGAAGTGAATCTGGTGCGGGTAGCAGTGCAAGCGCTCGCTGCGGTTTTCGGTGGTACCCAGTCCCTGCATACAAATTCATTCGATGAAGCGATCGCATTGCCAACAGAAAAGGCTGCGCGACTAGCGCTGCGGACCCAACAGGTCATTGCATTTGAATCCGATGTCACCGAAGTAGTCGATCCATTCGCCGGGTCTTATGCCATGGAGTCACTCACCGATCAGGTCGAAGAAGTAGCCCTGCAACTGATTGCTGAAGTTGAAGCCCGTGGTGGTGCAGCTGCGGCCATTGAACAGGGTTACCAAAAACTCGAGATCGAAAACACTGCTTATTCCATTGCCCAGCAAATTGATGCGGTGGAGCGAGTGGTGGTGGGGGTAAATAAATTCACCATTGATCAAGAAGAACCCTATGAACCACTGCGGGTGAACCCGGCCATTGAAGCCGAGCAGATATCCCGGCTCGAGAAATTGCGCGCCGAACGTGATAACCAAAAAGTCGCGGAACTGCTTGAGGCCATCAGCGCCACCGCGCTAGGCAGTGGCAACCTTCTGTACCCCATGAAGGAAGCGCTCAAGGCAAAGGCAACAGTGGGAGAAGTCTCCGATGCCCTACGAAAAGTGTGGGGCGTTTACGTACCAAAGGACTTCTTCTAGGGCATCTACTAGCGTGTGCCCATGTCGACTTCTCCGATTCCATTTATCCTCGATTGTGACCCCGGGCATGACGATGCCCTCGCGATCATGTTGGCAACTGCGAGTCCTGAGGTGGAGTTACTCGGAGTGACCACGGTGGCGGGTAATACCCTGATGGAGAACGCCACCCGCAATGCACTGATTGTTTTGGACATGGTGAACCGACCCGATATTCCCGTTCACTCGGGAAGTGCTCGGCCACTTGTGCGCGAACTGAGAACTGCGGCGAGCATGCACGGGGACGGGGGATTAGATGGCCCCGTTCCTGCCGCGCCAAGTCGTTCGGCGAATTCGACCGATGCATTGGGGTTCATTGAAAATATTTTGAGCTCTGCAACGCAACCGGTCACTCTCGTAGCGACCGGCCCGCTGACCAATATGGCGAAGGTGGTGACCGATCTTGGGCATCTGCATCACATGATTAAGGAACTCGTGTTTATGGGTGGGGCTATTGGCCTGGGCAACTGGACCCCTGCCGCAGAGTTCAACATTCTGGTGGATCCTGAGGCGGCCGATATTGTCATGAACTCGAATTTGACCAAGACCATGATCGGCTTGGAAGTGACCCATGAGGCATGGCTGGATGACTCCCATGCCAATGAACTGCGGGGAACGGGTGCCTGCGGGGACTTTGTGGCCGAGTTACTTGACCACTTTGTCGGTTTTCATCAGGATCGTTTTGGTTGGCAGGGGGCACCGATTCACGATGCCGTCACGATCGCACACCTGATTGATCCAACACTTGTCACCACAATTTTCACAAACGTCACAATAGAAACAGAATCGGAGCTCACTGTGGGGCGAACGGTGGTGGATGTTTATTCGGTCACCGAAAAACCGGCAAATACTCATGTGGGAACGCATATTGACCGTGATCGATTTGTGACCTTATTGATGTCGCGACTGGCAACGCTTTCGTAACCTTGCCCGACTAGGCTCACAGGGTGATCACATGCACGCGCTCTAGGTAAACCCTCAGTAACGCGTGCACCAATTAATACGCACGCGCACTAGGTAAACCTTCGGTAAAGCGTGCACCAATAAATAGGAGATACATTGCGAACCAATATGAAAATGGCTGCCGCCATCGTCGGCGTAGCAGCTATCGTTCTCGCTGGCTGCAGCTCGAGCGATACGACAGAAGAGACCGCCGCGGCTACTGCTGCTGCGAGCGAGTCGGCAACGGAAGCTGCATCTGAAGAACCCGCTGCACCAGCCATCAAGGCATGCCAAATCACCGACGTCGGTGGCGTCGATGACAAGGGCTTCAACCAGAAGGCATACAAAGGTGTGACCGATGCTGCTGAGCAACTCGGTGTCGAAGCCGCAGTTCTCGAGTCACAGGCTGAGACAGATTACGCACCAAATATCCAGTCATTCGTTGACCAGGGTTGCGGAATCATTGTGACTGTTGGATTCCTCTTGGGCGATGCAACAAAGGAAGCAGCAAATGCCAATCCAGATCTGCCCTTCACCATTGTTGACTATGCATACGCAGAAGGCGACATCACCAACAACAATGTTCTCGGTCAGATCTTCAACACCGACGAAGCATCATTCCTCGCTGGCTACCTTGCAGCAGGCGTGACAAAGACCGGCAAGGTTGGAACATTCGGTGGCGTCAATATTCCACCAGTGACCATCTTCATGGACGGCTTCTACTACGGCGTGCAGAAGTACAACGCTGACAACGGCACCAATGTTGAGGTTCTCGGTTGGGATCCCGCAACACAGTCCGGTCTGTTCACCGAGAACTTCGAGTCACTCGATGACGGTCGTACATTCGCACAGAACCTGGTTGACGAAGGTGCTGACATTGTCATGCCAGTCGCAGGTCCTGTGGGTCTCGGTTCCGCTGCACTTGCCAGCGAATTGGGTACCGACAAGCTGATGATCATTGGCGTGGACAGCGATCAGTTCATCTCTGACAGTGCTAACTCGGGTGTGTACCTCACCTCGGTACTCAAGGAAATGGATGTCACCACATTCAATGCAATCCAAGCCGTTGTTGATGGCACCTTCGAGGGTGGCGTCACGATCGGTACTCTCGCAAACGGCGGCGTTAACATTGCTGACTACCACGACATGGCATCGGTTGTTTCTGCAGACCTGCAGGCTCAGCTCGACACCATTCGTGCCGGCATCGTTGACGGATCCATCAGCGTCAAGGGTTAATTGATTCACAACACCCATTAGACGAAAGTCCAATAAACAGGTGGGTGTGCGAGGAGGGGCCTGAAGCGATTCAGGCCCCTCCTTCATGTGAGTTGGGTTGGCTTCGGATTTTACGAAGTGGCTCAATTCAGTCCCGGCCGTAATCGCAAATCGGTAGCATGGACACTCACTCCGGAGAAAGGGAATTACTCGTGAAACTTGAACTGCGCGGGATCACCAAAAGGTTCCCGGGCGTGTTGGCTAACGACAACGTTTCCCTCACCGCAGAGTCAGGCAAAGTTCTTGCGTTAATCGGTGAAAATGGTGCGGGTAAGAGCACCCTGATGAATAT
>CAITYI010000394.1 GCA_903896585.1 uncultured bacterium | reverse complement strand
CAAGATCCAAACCACCTTGAAACAAGATGACCGCCACAATTAATTCAACCGCGACCGGGAACGCTGGACCGAGAATTTGATCCACCCTCAGGTCAGGGGCAACCACACCTAAGAGGAAACCTGCCGGCAGCAAAAGAATCAATGCAGGTACGCGCAGCAAGGGTGCAATCACCTGGCAGGCGGTGGCTATCCCAAAAACTAAAGCAGCCGCCAGCATGATGTCGCCTTGGGACAGGTCAGTCATAAACCCCCAATCTGCGACTTCACGGGACTCAACGGTGTGACTGTACTCGCAGTCATTGTTTCACTACCTACAACCTGTCGCGGACTTACCCTCGAGTGATTTCGGGCTCCCATCAGTGAAGCTAATTGTTCTAGTTCCACTTTGTAACGGCTACCAATTAGTCATCTTCATCGGAGCGGCTCATGCGTAATGACACGTACACGGGGATCAGCGAGAACAGGATGACCACGGTGGCCACAACATTCACCACGCTTGCCTGATTGGGGCGAGCCATCTCTTTGAGTATCCACAGTGGAAGTGTCTCGACTCCTGGGGGCGCAGTAAATATCGTGACGATCACTTCGTCGAAGCTCAGCGCAAAAGCAAGGATCGCTCCCGCTACAAAAGCGGGGCGGAACTGTGGGAAAGTCACCAGACGGAATGTTTGCCACACATTTGCCCCGAGATCCATGGACGCCTCAACAAGCCCTGGATTCATTCGTCGTAATCTGGCACCCACGTTGTTAAAGACCATGACAATACAAAAAGTTGCGTGAGCGACGATCATTCCGAAATAACCGATGTTGATGCCGATCTCGGGCAAAACTGAGTTGTAGGTATTACTAAATGCCACACCCGTGACCACTCCGGGGAGTGCAATGGGCAGGACAATTAACAGGTTTATGGACTGTCGCCCAAAAAACTCGTACCGCTGCAGAGCAAAGGCCGCCATGGTTCCCAAAATCCCCGCAAAAAATGTGGCCCCCAATGCAACAATCACTGAGTTCAGAAGCGCTTCCCGAATAAATGGGGATTCCCAAGCCACGACCCACCACTGGGTGGTGAGGCCCTTTATGGGCCAGCTGGACAAACTTGCAACGTTGAAAGAGTTCGCAACAACGAGCAAAAGCGGTACATAAATAACGAGGACAATGAATGCAACAATCGATATGAGAACGGCGCGAGCGGACCTGGATAGTTGCAGCATGATTGATCTACAACCTCTCCAATGCACCCATTTTGCGAACCACCCAGAGATAGACCAATACAAATGCAATTGGAACGAAGGAGAATGCGGCGGCTACCGGTGGATTCAAGTTGATATTGGATGCAATAATGCTGCCGATCATTTGAGTCGAGCCACCCACAAATCGTGCAACAAGGTAATCACCGAGACTTAAAGAGAATGTGAACACTGATCCGGCAATAATGGCTGGCTTGATCAGGGGCAGCACAACAGTGCGAATTGTTCGCCAGGATTTAGCACCTAGATCCGCGGAGGCATCAAAGTAACTATGCGGAATCTGACGCACTGCGGTGTACACAGGCAGTGCCATGAAAGGAAACCAAAGATAGGTGAGTGTGATGATCACTGTCGAGGTGTTAAACCCTGGTCCGGATATTCCAAAGGGTGCCAACAGCCAGTTAAGGAATCCGTTTTCGGTAAAGACCACCCGCATGGCAATGAGTTTCACCAGATAGCCGGCCCACAAGGGAAGTGTGATGGTGACGGCCAAAAAGGCACGCATGGGTGGGGATGCAATCTTTGCCATGTAAATAGCAATAGGAACCGCGAGCACGATTGCAATAAGGGTGACGGCCAGTGCGATCAGAAGGCTCCGAACGGCAGTAGCGAAGTACGCCGGAACGGTGAAAATACTGACAAAGTTTTCCAGAGTGAAGCCGGGAACGACTTTCGAAGTAAATGGGTTAATAAACCAAAAGGCGGTTATCAAGAGGAAAAAGAGTGAACCAATGTAAAGAACCAATAGCCATGCCGTTGGGGGCGTCAGCAACCACAGCAACCCGCGCCGATTTTGCCGCGAGGTGCGAGCGGCAGCTACCTTTACTTCGGCCGGTGTGGGCGGCTCGGGAACTTGCAGAACGGAAGTCACGATGAATCCTTAATGAGCTATGGCTGGAAGGGGAAATGATGTGGTGGAGTCCCACTTTCGGACTCCACCACATCAGTTCATTTAACCCTTAATTGTCAGCCAAGCGTCAGTCCAGTCTTGGAAGCTCGTGCACTTTACGTCTGTTCGACCATCGACACACTGTTCGATTGGAGTGGTCCATGGCCAAATCTGATCGAAGTACGCCTCATCGGTTGCGTGGTACTGCTCGCAATGAGCTTTTGCGTCTTCACTTGATTCACACCACGCACCATTGGCGGGAGCCATGCCGAAGGTGGTGGCAATTTGACCGTTGACATCGGCGGTGCTGACATAGTCCATCCAGAGGTATGCACAGTTGGGATTAGCCGCGGTGGATGACAGCATCCATGCGTCGTACCAACCGGTTGAACCTTCCTTGGGGAGGGTTCCCTTGAGCTTCTCTTCGCCGGAGAGCTTGCGCAAAATCTCCCATGAGGTTCCCACAACGGTGTTTCCACCAACGAAGGATCCAATTTGAGCTGCAGGATCAGACCAGTACTCACCGATGATTGCATTCTGCTGCTTCAGTAGATCCACCGCAGCTGCGAGTTGGGTTGCATCGAGTGCATATGGATTTGTGATTCCCAGTTCTGGATTGTGGTACATCAGGTACACAGCAGCATCGGCAATGTAAATGGGTGCATCGTATGCGGTGACTTTACCTGCATAGGGGCTATCTGCTTCCCATACAACCGACCAACTATCTGGTGCCGTACCGGTTACTTCCTCGTTGTACTGGAGGATATTTGCGCCTCGGCCAATGGGAACTCCATAAGCCTGGCCGTTGATAGTGTCATAGATCTGTCCCTTCATGCCAGGAACAATGTCGTCGCTGAAGTTTTGAATCAGATCCAGATTCAAAGGTGCAACGTCGCCGCCGACAATAAGGCGCAAACTTGCATCGCCCGAAGCGGAAACGAGGTCGTATTGACCTGTGCGCATGAGTGTCACCATTTCATCGGAGGTGCCGGCAACGCGTGGGTTCACCACACATCCGGTTTCTGCGGTGAACTTGTCGGTCCACGCAGGCTCGACGAATCCTGACCAGTTGACAATGTTTAGTTGTCCTTCGGGCTCGCCGACTGCTTCCATCATGGGAACGTCGGGAACTTCAATGGACAATCCATCTCCACTGGAACTGGAGTCGCCGCCACAAGCTGTGAGCACTAAAGCCGCAGCTGCAACGGTACTCAATACGGGTACGAACTTTTTCATAGACTTCCCTTCTGTTTATGCACGAGTGACGCTTTGGCTTTGGGGAATCACTGATATCTGATCAGTTCGCCACAGTGCTTGAGCCACTTGCCCCCGCTCAAAGTGAGACACGTGAGCAGAGTCGTGCTCGTTCTGTCTTGATGCAATCAAGGACAGACCGCTTGGTGTTTGCAGGATGTACCGAGTACTTGACCCGGTATAGACGGTTTCGGCGATGGTGCCCGAGACCATGGTTTCTTCAGCGCTCGCTATGTGGTTAATGTCCACGAGTCGAACACGTTCTGGTCGGATGCTGATCATTTCGTCAACACCAACCAGAGTCTTGGCAATCTCCGCAGGAATAAGATTCGACAGTCCGAGAAAACTTGCAACAAATTGAGTCTTGGGATTTTCATAAACCTCAGCAGGAGTTCCCACCTGCTCGATATGTCCAGCATTAAACACAGCAATGCGATCACTTAATGTGAGAGCCTCTTCTTGATCATGTGTGACGAATATGAACGTGATCCCGACATCGCGTTGAATCTGCTTGAGTTCAAACTGCATTTCTTCACGCAACTGTTTGTCCAGTGCACCAAGGGGCTCGTCGAGCAGTAGAACCCGGGGTTCGAGAATCAAAGCGCGGGCAAGTGCGATTCGTTGACGCTGACCGCCGGAGAGTTGGTGCGGCATTCGGTCTGCAACATTTGGCAATTGCATGCGTTCCAGTGCTTCGGCCACTTTTGTAGCGATAACAGCCTTGGAGGTCTTGCGGATCCTTAACCCGTATCCCACGTTTTCGGCGACCGACATGTGGGGAAACAGTGCATAATCCTGAAAAACCGTGTTGACGGGACGTTCGTATGGAGGTGGGGTGGTGACATCTTGATCCCCCAGATAAATCTGCCCTGCATCCGCGTGTTCAAAGCCTGCAATGAGACGAAGAACCGTTGTCTTGCCCGAACCTGAGGGACCAAGCATGGCGAAGAACTCACCCGGTTGGACATCAAGATCTAAGGACACAACTGCGTGCACGTTTCCGAAACTTTTACTTACTCCGCGGAGCGTCACGCCGATTGTGCTGTCGGATTGGTTTTTCTCCTGTGACACCGACACCGATACCATCCTGATCTCTACGCGGCCTTAAAGCCAGAGCACGACTCTATTGCTGTGTCGTTAAGTACGGCAACCCAGACGGGCACCTTTCCCGCGGAATTTGATTACGACTTAGCAACGAACAGCGGGCATGGACCGTGGCGGTTATCCGCGGCACCTCTTGGTGGGCGCCTCCTGGGCAAATAGATCCTTGGACCTATTTCAGGTCCTCTTCGGTGGCCTTTTCTTTTCTTGTCTGTGAAGTTGTCGAAACACTCTCCACACCATCAGCTACACCCTTTACCGCGCCACCAAGTCCATGTCCAACGACATCGGCGGCATCTTCAACACCATGCAGGGCGTGCTTGCTCAAACTTTCAAGTTGGGCTTTTTGCTCCTCGTTCACCGTGAACTCCTCTTTAAGATTGCCAT
>CAITYI010000393.1 GCA_903896585.1 uncultured bacterium | reverse complement strand
CGCCACGGTCCGTGCTCGCTGTTCGTTGCTAAGTCGTAATCAAATCCCGCGGGAAAGGTGCCCGTCTGGGTTGCCGATTATCTTGGAACGGCAATTCAATTTGAAGTTGGCCAACGGCGCACCTGAACTCACGCATGGTCGCATTGAGTGACATATTCTTTGCAGGGTCTTCTTGGACACTATGTAGAACTTCGCACAAATCCTGGTGTAGGTGTCATTGGACGTGACCCGCTCTGATGAAGACGCCTGAGCAAGATCCCTCATTCGCAATGATTTAACTCACGCGAAAGCGAATCGGACCATTGGGATCCCCATTGGGATCTTGGAGCAGGTTCGCTCCAATGGTGATCTGCTTAAGCACTGCTCCCCGCGGAACGTCTTGCAAACATAGATCCTGCATGTTGTCCTCGAGAAATGGCTTGTCATGATCATTGATGTCGCCAACGGCTAGGGGTGCCAGAACAACTCGTTGTCCGGATGGAAGTCGAAAGATTGCTCGATACGAGTCCACAACAGGTTGGCCGAGGACTGCTCCGGTTGGGTAGGCGGTCATGCCATTTGACCACACAACGCGAACAGAAGCCGTTCCGACAGTACAGCGGTTTTTATCACGCTTGAGTAATTCGGGTGTCAGCATCCAGGCGTCGACAATAAAGGGTGCTGCTTCTAGTTGCACAACTTCATGGGTCAGGTTTGGGGGGAGATCTCGCCACAACTTTTTGCCGATTGGGTGACCCTGCAGTCCTCCGGTTACGGTGACAGTGGCTGGTCGGGCGGATCCGGGATCACCGAAATCTCCGATCACGTTGATTGTTTGACGCTCATTTCGTTCATCGGGTGGGAAAATAAGCGCACAGGTCGGACTCACCGTGGTGCCATCGTCTCGAGTGAATACGAAATCAGACTCATCAATAGTTGAGGGTCGCAGAAACCAATTGAAAACTACCGGGATGTTGTCGAGTCCGGTTTCACCGCTGGGACATGAACTGGCGTTATTTGTCCCCCAGGCCGCACTCAAAATCTGAGCTTGATTACTTCTGTACGAGGGCTCGGTTTTTGGGGTAGCAACAGCTTGGGATGCAGTCAATAAGGAGGAGGACACCAAAATAGCGGTGGCCATGAGTGTGGCGAGCGGAATACGGTTAACGGTGAGCTCCCAACAATGGCTGAAATCGACACGTTGTCGCTATCACCATAGTCCTTTCCTTTTCCTCGACGTTCCACCCGCTCTTTAATTGGGCTGCCAGTACAGTCACACCGTTGGGTTCCGTCGATTCGCAGATTGGGGGTTTATGACTGACCTGTCCCAAGGCGACATCATGCTGGCGGCTGCTCTAGTTTTTGGGATAGCCACCGCCTGCCAGGTGATTGCACCCTTGCTGCGCGTACCTGCACTGATTCTTTTGCTGCCGGCAGGTTTCCTCTTAGGTGTGGTTGCCCCTGACCTGAGGGTGGATCAAATTCTCGGTCCAGCGTTCCCGGTCGCGGTTGAATTAATTGTGGCGGTCATCTTGTTTCAAGGTGGTTTGGATCTTG
>CAITYI010000392.1 GCA_903896585.1 uncultured bacterium | reverse complement strand
TGCGACCCGGCCGCAATAACAACACCCTTGTACTCGCAGCTTTACTTTGGTCAGGCAGGGAATATCGATACTGAACTCCTCAGCCGATACCAACGGCTTATTTGGTGCAATATTGATATTGACTGGTCACCTGATCCGCTCCGCGACGGTCCGGAAATGCGCACCCGAATGCATGAACTCCTCTCCGAATTTATCCCCTCGTGGGAAGCAATTCACGGGGCGCCAATTCCATTAGTTTCGGGGCGTCTGGAAGAGCGGTTACGGCAAGCGTGGCAACCCGATGTCCCCATAATCTCCCCATAGACTCACAGGAATGAACTTCCCTGGTGGCAATATGGGCAATAGCGCCCCACTTGTTGGCCAGTTGGTAGACAACCGGTATCAGGTGACCGGCTTTCTGGCCCGTGGCGGCATGGCAACGGTGTATCTGGCCACTGACACCCGACTGGATCGAGTTGTCGCCCTCAAAGTGATGCACCCGCACCTGGCCGGTGACCCCGGCTTTGTGGCGCGGTTTCAGCGAGAAGCGAGAAGCGCGGCGCGCCTATCTCACCCACATGTTGTTGGCGTCTTTGACCAAGGCGACGCGGACGGCCAGGTGTATTTGGCCATGGAATACATCCCAGGACGCACCTTGCGCGATGTTCTTGACGAGTACGGTCCGCTCACCTTGGAGCAAGCCCTTGTTTTACTCGACCCGGTCCTTGAAGCACTGAATGCAGCCCACTCAGCGGGACTTGTTCACCGAGATATTAAGCCCGAAAATGTTCTCATCTCCGACGATGGCCGAGTCAAAGTTGCCGACTTCGGCCTCGCACGTGCAGTTGCCAGCAGTGAATCCACCCAAACAGCCGGCATGATTATTGGAACGGTGACCTATCTCTCCCCCGAACAGGTTGAACGTGGCGATGCCGACGCCCGCTCCGACATATATTCAACCGGCATCCTACTTTTTGAAATGATCACCGGACGTGCGCCGCATTCTGGTGAAAGCCCACTTGCAATCGCATACCAACATGTCAATGCAGATGTTCCTGCCCCAACATCGATCCAGGCCGACCTGCCGAGGGAAGCCGATGCACTCGTTATATCTGCAACCAAGCGTGACCCTGATCTTCGCTATCAAAGCGCACAAGATTTCCTTGCCGACATTCGAAGGATTCAAACCTCACTCCCCGCGCCACGTCCATTTGTGGATATCCGCGACACCTTGGTGGTCTCGCGAGACCGCCAAGGAGTGAACCCTGAGTCGAATCGTGAATCACCTGATAACCGGACTGGCCAAGATTTCATCCCTCAACATTTTCCTGATCGAAAGCCGCGCAAAAATTTTTTTCTCACTGCGATTGCGGTATTGATCAGCGTGGCAATTGCTGGTTTTGCGGGTTGGTGGCTGGCGGCGGGACCTGGAACATACATTCCCGCACCCAATCTCGTGGGACAAACTTTTGAGCAAGCCGAGAAAGAACTGACCGGTACTGAGTTCACGTTGTCTGAGACAGAACCGGCATACAGTGAAACAGTTCCTTCAGGTGTCATTATTGCCACCGAGCCAGCCCCGGGCGATGGCATTCGTCCCAATGGCACGATTAATGCCACGATTTCACAAGGCCCTGAACGCTATCTCGTGCCTGACGTAAAGGGTAAATCGCCCGAAATTGCTACCACCGCTATCTCCGCAGCCAATCTGGTCGTTGGGGGTCGGGTCGAAGCCTTCGATAACAATATTCCTAGCGGCTTGGTGGCCAAAACCGAACCAAAGATCGGATCAGAACTCAAACCTGGCACAGTTGTCGATCTGGTGATCTCCAAGGGTCCACGACCTGTGGAAATTCCCAGAGTGGTCGGTGAAAAAATCAAGGTTGTCGAAAGTCAACTCAATGACCTTGGCCTATTGATCAATCGAAGTAATGTTTTCTCCGAAGTGGTACCAAAAAATACCGTCATATCAATAAAGCCCAAAGTTGGTACGACCGTGAATTCCGGTACAAGTGTTGACCTAGTAATTTCCAAGGGGCCGCCTCCGGTCACCGTGCCAAACTTGGTCGACATGCCGCGCAGAAAGGCAATCGCCGAATTACAGAAATTAGGTTTAAGGGTCAATGTCCAAGTGGGTGAGGTTGCACCGCTGAATCGAGTGATCAGCCAGTCACCCGCTGCCGGAACTGAATTACCCAAGGGCTCAACTGTGACAATCCGCATTATTTAGAGGTTGTCAAGACCCTCGTGCCTGAGAAGTTTCTCTTTCATCGCGGTTCCGTATTCGTATCCACCAATTCCTTGCGCTGATACCACCCGGTGACACGGCACAATCAGTGCGATTTGATTTCGCGCACAGGCTGATCCCACTGCCCGCGCTGCACCTGAAAAACCAGCCATCCTCGCTAGTTCGCCATAACTCACGACCGTTCCCGGCCGAATTTTCCGCATCTGGGCATAGACCGCGCAAGTAAATTTGGTTCCGTTTTGCTCCACCACAAACTTGTCGAATGAACTGAGATCACCGTCGGAATACCGAACACAAGCCGTGTGCAGGTCGCTGGTCTTTCGAAGGACGAAACTTTTGTCTATTTCATCGCGGAAAGTTGCGTGAGTAACTGTGTCAGTTGAATCGTCCACGGCGAAATACAGCATTCCACCCGGTGTCTTCGATGAACCCCGCCAGATCACGCGAGATCAACGCTTAATGAGCATATCTGCAACAAGAAACGCCAGTTCCAAACTTTGTTCACGATTCAATCTTGGGTCACAGGCAGTTTCATAACGTTGGTGCAAGTCACCTTCTTCTACTCCACCGGTCCCGCCCACGCACTCAGTTACGTCGTCGCCGGTGAGCTCGATATGGATACCGCCTGGGAAAGTTCCCAATTGGCGGTGAACCTCGAAATAACCTTCAACCTCGGCAATGACGTCGTCAAAAAGGCGGGTCTTGTGCCCACTAGCAGCTTCGCGAGTATTGCCGTGCATGGGATCACAGACCCACACGACCGGGATACCGCTTGCATCTACTTTCTGCACAATTGACGGCAGTTTTGCTTGCACTTCCGCCGCACCCATGCGGGTAATTATAGACAAGCGTCCCGGAATTTTCTCTGGATTGAGGATTCGGGCAGCTTCCACAATGTCTTCCGGAGATGCCGTTGGCCCTACCTTCAATCCAATGGGATTTGAAATAGTAGAAGCAAAGTGCACATGTGCTCCGTCGAGTTGGCGGGTGCGCTCCCCGATCCACAGGAAGTGTCCAGACACGTCATATGGCTTACCCGTGCGTGAATCAATCCGAGTTAGTGCGCGTTCATAGTCCATGGACAGAGCTTCGTGAGCGGCGTAAAACTCAACTCGTTGGAATTCATCTGGATCCGCTCCGCACGCATGCATGAAAGACAGGGCCCGATCAATATCTGCAGCCATGAGTTCATAGCGCTGACCTGCGACGGAATCACGAACAAAGTCCTGATTCCAAGCGTGAACCTGCCGCAGGTCGGCAAAGCCACCCATGGTGAATGCGCGCACGAGATTGAGCGCCGCGCCCGAGGCGTGATAAGCGCGAAGTAGTCGTTCGGGATCAGGGCGACGTACTTGGGCATCGAACTCAATGCCGTTAACGGCATCTCCCAAATAAGAAGTCATGTCTACGCCGTTGCGTGTTTCAATCGTCTTGCTCCGAGGCTTGAAGTATTGACCAGCAAGACGGCCCATCTTGACTACGGGGAGCGCAGCTGCGTAGGTCAGAATCACCGACATTTGCAACACGGTTTGGAGTCGAGCCCGAATCGAGTCCGCGGTATTTGCTTCAAAAGTTTCGGCACAATCTCCACCCGTGAGCACAAAGGCTTCACCCCGGGAAGCCGCAGCAAGTCGATCTGTGAGTTGGTCACACTCACCTGCAAACACCAGCGGGGGCATTCGGCGTAGGGTGGCCACCGACACCTCAAGGGCTACCGGATCTGGCCATGGGGGTTGCTGAGCAGCGGGAAGATCTGGCCACTCCAATGTCATGGGTGACTCTGAACGCGATTGCATGGCTTAAGGGTAGAGGTCAGGTTCAGCCGAAGAACGAGGTGGCTTCTTCGTAGCGGGAAATCGGCACGGTTTTCAGGGTGCCGGTCGCCACTCCCAGTGGCACTCGAACGATTTCAGTGCCGTGTAAGCCCACCATGGTGCCCCATGCAGCATCCTTCACTGATTCGATTGCCTTTAAGCCAAATCGAGTGGCCAGGACTCGGTCAAATGCGGTCGGTGTACCGCCACGCTGAATGTGACCGAGAACCGTGGTGCGGGCCTCGTGTCCGGTGCGTTCTTCGAGTGATTTGGCCAGCCATTCCCCAATTCCAGCCAATTGCACGTGTCCAAAAGCATCGAGGGGCGCATTTTTTGCCATGAGTTCGCCATCGAGTGGAAGGGCACCTTCAGCGACACAAATAATCGGAGCGTAATTTGTTTCAAACCGTGAATTAACCCACCCGACAACTTGATCCAGGTCAAATGGAACTTCTGGAATCAAGATCACATTTGCACCGGCTGCCATCCCTGAATGCAGGGCAATCCAGCCCGCATGGCGCCCCATGACCTCGCAAATCAAGATCCGATGATGTGACTCCGCGGTGGTGTGGAGGCGATCCATGGCCTCTGTTGCAATTGTGACTGCGGTGTCAAAACCGAATGTGTAGTCGGTACCGCTGAGATCGTTGTCAATTGTTTTTGGCACTCCCACTACCGGGAAGCCAACATCGGTAAGCGCTGTTGCCACGCCGAGGGTGTCCTCACCGCCAATGGCAATGAGGGCATTGAGCCCGAGATCCGCCATATTTTTCTTGATCTTCTCGACACCACCATCGACCTTGATGGGATTAGTGCGAGAGGAACCGAGAATCGTTCCACCTCGAGGCAGAATCCCCCGCACCGTGTCGACATTCAAAGGCATGGACAGCCCTTCTAGAGGACCCTTCCAGCCATCGCGAAAACCCACAAATTCGAATCCATATTCTTGGACACCCCGACGGACAATTGCGCGGATAACTGCATTCAGTCCGGGGCAGTCCCCTCCGCCGGTGAGCACTCCAACACGCATACGAATTACCTTTCATCGGATTACTAAGTCAATGTAAACGCTATCACGCCCAGCGGCCAAGCCATCTGGTTACCATTTGCAGATGTCCCCGGAATTACCTGACCGAGTGCTGGCGATAGACGCTGGCACCACCGGAATGAGCGCGCTGCTCGTGGACCGCCAAGGCACCATTACCGGTCTCGGATACCAGGAATTCCCTCAGCACTTTCCCGAAGAGGGTTGGGTGGAACACGATCTTGGCCAAATCTGGGCCGCCACCCTCAGCGCGGTGGAAAGTGTCCTCCACAATCACCAATCTCAGTATGGCGCTGCTCCCAATATCGTTTCCGTGGGCATCACAAATCAGCGCGAAACGGTGTGCTTGTGGGATCGAGAAACCCTGGGATCTCCGAGACGTGCCATTGTCTGGCAGGATCGACGTACGGCCGACCTATGCGCCACCATGAAAGCTCAGGGATTAGAGCCCAAAGTTTCTCAGCTGACCGGCCTGAGATTGGATCCCTACTTCAGTGCCACCAAGTTGGTTTGGATTCGAGAGAATGAACCGCATATTTGGGACCAGGTGGAAAGTGGACGAATCGCAATCGGAACCATTGACTCTTATCTGATTGCTCGCATGACGCGTGGACTCGAACACATTACCGATCACACGAACGCCTCTCGCACACTTCTCTACGATATTCACACCGGCACCTGGTCCGAAGAATTGGCGGAGCTTTTTGGTATCAATCTTGGAGCCCTGCCCACAATTGTGTCCAGTAGCGGTGTTGTCGCCCACACCGATCCCGATGCCTTCCTCGGAATTAGTGCACCAATTGCGGGCATCGCTGGCGACCAACAAGCCGCTCTTGTTGGTCACGCAGGGCTTGACGCGGGTAATGCGAAATGTACCTACGGCACCGGATCCTTTTTGCTCATGAACACTGGCTCTCAGATTGTTCATTCACAAGCTGGACTGCTGACTACGGTGGCACTTGAAGTCGATGGCAAGCGAACATTCGCATTAGAGGGAGCTGTCTTTGTCACCGGCGCCGCTGTGCAGTGGCTCCGTGATGGCTTACAAATCATTGATTCAGCTGCCGAAGTTGAGGAGCTTGCAGCAAGTGTCCCGGATTCAGGTGGGGTGGTATTTGTTCCCGCATTGACAGGACTCGGTGCTCCTGACTGGGATCCCCATGCCCGCGGAACCATTATTGGGATTACCCGAGGAACGACTCGGGCACACATTGCGCGTGCAACATTGGAAGCCATCGCATGTGAAGTCAAGGATGTTGTTGACATCATGATTGCGGAGGGATCACACCCACTCCCATTCTTAGCAATCGACGGAGGTGCGGCAGCAAATGATCTCCTGTGCCAAATGCAAGCAGATTTCATTGAAAGACCTGTTCGTCGATTGGCACAACTTCAAACTACTGGTTTGGGAGCTGCCTATCTCGCTGGAGTTGGAGTGGGATTTTGGCAGAATTGGAGTGAGGTTAAAAACCTAATGCGAGCCATGTATGAGTTCACTCCGCTCGTAGATCGCACACCCGAACACGCCACTTGGCGAAAAGGAGTCCAACGTTCACTTAACTGGGCAGAATAATTCGCTCGCAGTTAGCGTGGGAGCTATTGCAGTGAGGAACGCGAATCAGCGTGCTTGCCCTGTGAGATTAATTCTTTAGCTCGAGTGGCATACATATCTACATATTCTTGCCCGGAAAGAGTCATTAGTTCATACATGACTTCATCCGTCACAGAGCGTAAAACAAATCGATCATCTTCTAAACCTTCATAGCGAGAAAAATCAAGTGGTTTACCAAAACGAATACCGACCCGCATGAGCCGAGGGCGAAGTGTCCCGGGGGGCTGTATTTCATAGGTGTTAATCATGGCCACTGGCATGATCGGTGCACCTGATTCCAAAGCCATGCGCGCAAGTCCCGTTTTCCCCCGGTACAAAATTCCATTCGGGGAACGGGTCCCTTCAGGGTAGATGCCAAGAATATTTCCTCGGTCAAGAACTTCGAGCGCAGTGAGAATCGCTGCCTCGGATGCTCGCCCTCCGGAACGATCCACCGGTAGTTGCCCTACACCTGAAAAAAACATTTTGCTAAAAAATCCTTTGAAGCCTTTGCCCGTGAAATAGTCACTCTTTGCCAAGAATGTCATGGGTCGCTTCACCATGAGCGGCAAAAAAAATGAGTCTGAAAATGAAAGATGATTGCTCGCCATAATAACCGGACCACTTGCCGGAATGTATTGCTCGCCTTCACGCCAAGGTCGGAAAAGCACTTTGAGCCACGGACCTACCAATATGTACTTTAAGAACCAGTACAGCACCGCGCCCACTCCTTTCCAACTTGTTCCCTGATATTTTGTTCTCCGGCAATCTGTTCACTGACATTTTGTTCTATGGCAATTCGATCTTTAGCGATCTGCTACTCGCGTTAACACGTGAGAGCCTAGGCCATTACTCTGGCGGCATTGGCTATTCCGCTTATTCGAGGAGTTAATTATGCCCCTGATGCCCGGCGCAGAACCTTGGTTCCACGAAGGCGGCTCCACCGGAATCTTGCTGATTCATGGTTTTACCGGATCCCCTGCTTCCATGATTCCGTGGGGCCGGGCAATGTCTGCTCAGGGTTTCAGCGTTCGGGTGCCACGATTGCCAGGACATGGTTCCCGGTGGCAAGACATGAACCTCACAACATGGGAAGACTGGAACTCAGAAGCTGAACGCAATTTTCAACTTCTCAAGGAATCTTGTGACACAGTTTTTGTTTGTGGGCTTTCCATGGGTGGCTCACTCACACTTCGTCTGGCAGAAAAACATGGAAATGAAATCCGGGGCATTGTGTTGGTTAACCCGGCCGTACATTCAGAGCGCCCAGATCGCCACCTGCTGCCCGTGATATCGAAAATTCTTGGTTCCTTTCCTGGAATCTCCAATGACATTAAAAAGCCGGGCCAAGATGAAGTTGCCTACCAAAGGATCCCCCTCAAAGCGGCCCACTCATTGAGCAAGTTCTGGAAAATAGTTAAGTCTGACATCGCGAATGTCACCCAGCCGATTCTTCTCTTCAGAAGTGAGGTCGACCATGTTGTGGAACCCAGTAACGCTGCGTGGATCCTTGAACATGTCAGTTCGGAAGACAAGGCTGAGGTGATTTTGAAAGACTCATTTCACGTCGCGACACTTGATAACGATGCTCCCTTGATCGAATCCATGAGCATTGATTTCATTCGACGGTTATCCCACCAGCCATGAGTTCATGAGATTATGAACAACGTGCCACCCTCGGAGGAATCGGAACCGGAGCGCCCAGATCAAGAGGCGTGGGATGCAATAGTTGCCGACCTGAGCGGCCAAGTGGATTTGGGACCACAGTTCCGCCCTGATCCAAAACCTGAGGAATTTGATTACATTGATGCCTACTTTGACGAGGGATACCAGCCTCCAGAGGCGCCACCTATTCAAGTGCCAGTAGACGCCATTTCCCGTTTCGCGTGGGCTGGTGTTATCTGCGGTCCGGTAGTCATGTTGGTGAGCTACCTGATCGGATTGGGATCTGTTCTTTCGGTTGCCGGTCTGGTTGCCACGGTGGCTGGATTTGCATTCTTGATCGCCAAACGTGACAAGCACGTGCCTCCGGGACAGGATTTCGGCGACGGCGCAGT
>CAITYI010000391.1 GCA_903896585.1 uncultured bacterium | reverse complement strand
TTGCTCAAGGTGGGTAATCACTTTGTGGTGCGCCCCGGAGAGCGCATTGCAACCGATGGCATTGTGAGCGAAGGAAGTTCGGCGGTAGATGCCAGCATGATCACGGGTGAATCCGTACCGGTTGAAGTGGAACCCGGGTCAGCGGTAGTGGGTTCCACCATTAACGAAAACGGAAGACTCGTGATTGAGGCAACCGCTGTTGGTGCAGACACCGCACTCGCCCGGATCACTCAATTGGTTGAGCAAGCACAGGCAGGTAAGGCTCCCGTGCAGCGACTAGCCGACCGAGTGTCCACCATATTCGTACCAATTGTTCTCGTCCTTTCCGTTCTCACCCTTCTCGGCTGGTTAGCCTCCGGTTCCAATGTGACCTTCGCATTCACCGCCGCGGTCGCCGTTTTGATCATTGCCTGCCCTTGTGCATTAGGCCTCGCAACACCAACAGCTCTCATGGTGGGTACCGGCAGGGGCGCGCAGTTAGGCATCCTGATTCGCGGTCCGCAGATTCTCGAATCCACCCAAAAAATCAACACAATTGTCCTTGATAAAACCGGAACGGTCACTACCGGACGCATGTCCGTGCACGCCATTCACGCAACAACGGGGATATCCGAATCCGAACTGCTACGTGTTGCCGGTGCAATAGAGTCGGCATCGGAGCACCCAATCGCGCATGCGATTGTGGTCAAAGCAAGAGAACACAACGAGATTCCAATCGTCTCGGACTTCCTCGCAGTTCGTGGTGGCGGTGTTCAAGGAACTGTCGACAGCAAACCAACACTTGCTGGCAGCCCGCAATGGATTGCCCAGCAACTCAACACCAGCATTACCGATCCCTGGGTCGGTCAGTATCAAAGCCAAGGCATGACCGTCATTGCGGTTGCCCAAAGTAATCAGCTACTTGGTTTCATTGCGGTTGCCGACACCATCAAATCCGATTCGAAGCAGGCCATCACCACATTCAAAGAACTGGGTTTAACCCCGATTCTTCTGACCGGGGACAACAAACTCGCCGCCGAATCAATTGCCGATCAGGTCGGAATCAAGGAGATTTATTCCGAAGTCATGCCGGAGGACAAAGTTGCAGTGATCACCCAACTTCAAGCGGAGGGGAAAATCGTTGCCATGGTCGGCGACGGCGTCAATGACGCCGCAGCTCTTGTTCAGGCAGACCTCGGCATGTCCATGGGTTCAGGCACCGATGTTGCCATTGAAGCCAGTGACATCACGTTGGTCAACAGCAATCTCACCAGTGCCGCGACCGGCATCAAGCTAGCCCGCAGAACCCTTGCAACAATCAAAGGAAACTTGTTCTGGGCCTTTGCTTATAACGTTGCTGCAATTCCCCTCGCCATGGCTGGCTTACTCAACCCCATGATTGCCGGTGCCGCCATGGCTTTCTCTAGTGTTTTCGTTGTGACAAATAGTCTGCGGCTGCGCCGCTTCCACTAACAGATCAGATACTGCCATCAATAATCCGGCAAGGAATAAGTTCATTTTCACTGAGGTGATAACTCGAACACACTCGGTGGTAGCCATCTGCGATCACCAGTGGGACGTTAGTGGTGTAGTTCCC
>CAITYI010000390.1 GCA_903896585.1 uncultured bacterium | reverse complement strand
GTCACGCTGATTGAGGTTCCGGAAGCAGAAGACTCCAAAACCGCAGCCGTATTGGAATTTTGCTGGACTGCACTTGGATCCACCGGTTTCACCCGCAGTGACATGCTGATTGGGCTTGGTGGCGGTGCAACAACCGACCTTGCTGGATTCGTGGCGGCAACATGGCTGCGTGGGATTTCGTGGATTGCAGTGCCCACGACCCTCCTCGGCATGGTGGATGCATCAATTGGTGGAAAGACCGGTATCAATACCGACGCTGGAAAAAATCTAGTGGGAGCGTTTCATAGTCCGGCAGCGGTCTTTATTGACCTGAATTCCCTCGAAACTTTGCCGGAGAATGATCTTCGAGCAGGGCTGGCCGAGGTCGCCAAAGTTGGATTAACCAGCGACCCGAGCATCCTCGACACCATCACCGAATTTCCTAGCACGATCACCGATCCCCACTCCCAGGAACTTGCATCACTGATCTATCGGGCGATTTCAGTGAAGGCTGAAGTAGTTAGTGCAGACTTCAAAGAGATTGGGGGACCGGACCAACGTTTGGGCCGAGAGGTCCTCAACTACGGTCATACTTTCGGGCATGCGGTAGAGAAGTTTGAAAATTACCGGTGGCGCCATGGAGCAGCTGTCTCCGTCGGCATCATGTTCGTTGCCGAACTGTCCAATATCGCTGGTCGGCTATCCGATCACGATCTAGATCGACATCGGGAGGTGCTTGAGATTATTGGCCTTCCCGTGACCTACCCCGGCGGCCGATGGGATTCGCTCTACGGCTCCATGATGTTGGATAAAAAAGCCAGGGGCTCGCTGCTGCGGTTTATCATTCTCGACGCCATCGGCTCTCCCGCAATTCTCGAGGGGCCGGATCCATCCCTGTTGGTGGCGGCCTACGGCAGCATTAACCCAAATTAGTAGATCGCGGGTCTAAGGTGGAGGGGTGAACCGACGAGTCCTAGTGATTAATGGGCCCAACCTGAACCGGTTGGGCACTCGCGAGCCTGATATCTATGGAACTACTACATATTCTGAACTTGTGGAGCTCGTGATTCAGGGTGGTAATGATCTCGGACTCTCTGTTGAAGTTCGACAGACGGCCTCTGAAAGCGAAATGATCACTTGGCTGCATGAGGCCAGTGATTCGCAGACACCGGTGATCTTGAATCCAGCGGCCTTCACCCACTATTCGTATGCGATCCGCGATGCCTGCGCGCTTTTGACGGCACCACTCATTGAGGTTCACATCAGTAATCCCTCGAGCCGTGAAGAATTCCGCCATCACTCAGTGATCAGCGGGGTCGCTACGGGGGTAATTGCTGGTTTTGGGACTAACTCGTATTTATTAGCGCTGAGGGCAATTTCCACGCTGTAATCCGGGCAGTTATTGTTTCGCTTAGGCAACTCACACAATATTGATTTGGGCTATAGCCCTCGACAGATAAGGCAGCGACGTGGCAACGAGCAATGATCTCAAGAACGGCTTGGTTCTCAATATTGATGGACAGTTGTGGACGGTCATTGATTTCCAGCACGTGAAGCCGGGCAAAGGTGGGGCCTTCGTTCGCAGTAAGTTGAAAAACGTGCTTTCAGGCAAAGTGGTTGATCGCACTTTCAACGCCGGTGTCAAAGTGGAAACTGCAAGTGTTGACCGTCGAGATATGCAGTACCTCTACCGCGACGGCGATGACTGGGTCTTTATGGATAACGTCTCTTATGATCAATTTCATGTTCCCAATGCCGTCGTAGGGGATAACTCCAAGTATCTACTTGAGAACCAAACAGCTCAGGTTGCGATCCATGAAGGTACGCCAATCATTGTGGACCTTCCGGCCTCCGTGGAAATTATGGTGACGTACACCGAACCAGGGTTACAAGGCGATCGATCTAGCGGTGGCACCAAACCGGCCACATTAGAGACTGGTGCGGAGATTCAAGTTCCACTTTTCCTCGAGTCGGACACTAAAGTTCGCGTGGATACCCGCGATGGATCGTATTTGGGCCGAGTGAACGATTAATGGGCGCTCGGAGCAAAGCGCGGAAACGGGCTCTTGACATTGTTTTTGAGGCGGATGCAAAAGGTGTACCAATTCTCATGGTTTTGGGGGAGCACCAGCGCAGAAGAGTCTCAGAGGGTGAATCTGACTTAAACACCTATTCAGTTGAGTTGGCTGAAGGCGTTGCCGCCAACATGGAAAGCATTGATCGTTTAATCAGTGAACATTCCACCGGGTGGTCACTTGAGCGCATGCCGACTGTGGATCGAGCAATCCTGCGGGTGGCCACATTCGAATTGGTGTTCGGGGATTCAGTACCAGACCCCGTGGTGGTGAGCCAGGCGATTGAGTTGGCGAAAGATCTTTCGACCGACGATTCCGGAGCTTTTGTGCACGGTGTTCTCGGCGCAATTTCCCGCTCACATGTATCTGGTTAAACTATCCATTCACAGGGCAGGATTAACCAGCACGGTGATCTCGCCAGGATCAGTCAGATTTTCTCCGGGCGTGGCACTGACCGTGATGTCAAAATTATTGTTCACCGCAAAGAAGACCGTTATGGATTCGGTACTCAGATCCTCGGACCGCGAAGTCTCGAACCCGCTGGATTGCAGTACTTGCAGATAATTGTTTTCGATTTGGATCAAATCACCGTCGACCTGCCAGGTTCCTACCGCAGTGGATTGGTCCACAACTGAGACTGCCACCAATCGACCGTCAGGCGTTGGTATGCCCGAAGGCCAATCCGCGGGGAGGTCAAGATCTTGGCCTACTTGCATTTCGTTACCAGCATCGTCGGTGAAAGTTGAAACATCTGGATTATCAGTCTCGAATTGGTTATTAGTCGAGGTAACGTCCGGTAGGTCAGAGTCAGTTGAACATCCGGAGACCAAAGTTAGCGCTAGCAAAGCAAGCACTAGGACGAGGGAGCCAGAGAAGACCCTCAGCGAGCGAAAATGCTCTTTCACCCCACCATTATGTGCCCCGGGTGGGATTCGAACCCACACTGGACGGTGTTTGAGACCGCTTCCTCTACCGGTTGGGATACCGGGGCGCAGGGCGTAACTCTACCGATTCGCCTTCCAGATTTTGGCTGCCCCCGAGAGTGTCCATATTGGCGGCTAATCTTCGCATGTGAGTTCCCTGAAAGTCC
>CAITYI010000389.1 GCA_903896585.1 uncultured bacterium | reverse complement strand
GCGGGTGCTTCGCACAACCTCGTCCGCAAGAGCGACGGCACGCTGGTGGCATGGGGCAGTAACACCTACGGGCAAACAACGATTCCCAGTGGGATCACCACGGCGACAAAGGTGGCTGCCGGTGAAAAGCACAGCCTCGCTCTGCTGGCTGACGGCAGCGTCCGGGCATGGGGCAACAATTCCTTTGGCCAAACCACGATTCCGAGCGCTCTCACGGGTGTCACGGTAACGGCGATCGCGGCGGGCTATGATCACAATTTAGCGCTGACTTCAAGCGGCACGGTGGTGGCGTGGGGCCGCAATGATGCCGATCAGCTGGTCGTGCCCGCGGGTTTGACCGGGGTGGTCGGGATTGCTGCGGGCGCCTATCACAGCCTTGCGTTGAAGAGCGACGGCACAGTGGTGGCATGGGGCTGGAACAGTGGCGGTCAGGCAACGGTGCCACCAACCTTGACCGGAGTTTCTAAAATTGCGGGAGGATATATCTTCAGCATGGCACTGAAATCCGATGGGACGGTCGTTGTCTGGGGTGACAATACCAACTTCTTACAGACGATTCCATGGAATGCCACCGGGGTTACGCATATTGCAGCGGGATACGGTCATGCGCTGGTGTTGCGTGCCGACGTGATTACGGCCGAGGTTGCCCGCCTCGATCAGGACAATAACTTTAGGGGTTCGGTGTGGATCGGAACTACGCCGAGAAAAAATGAGCTAGAAGTGGCCGGTGATGCGAGTAAGAGCAGTGCCGGATCCTGGTTAGCCAACTCTGACCGCCGGATCAAAACCGATGTTGAGTCGATCTCCGGTGCCTTGGGCAAACTTGACCAAGTGAGGCTGGTTGATTTCCGCTACACCGATGATTACCGCGCAGCGCACCCGGAGATTGAAGACCGGCGTTACCCGAATGTGATTGCTCAGGAGTTCGCCCGGATTTTCCCCGATGATGTGAAGGACAGTGGCGAGTTAATGCCGGATGGCTCGCCCATTTTGCAGGTCGATACTTACCCGCTCACGATCTACGCAGCGGCTGCTGTCCAAGAACTGCACCGTGAAAACAAGGCATTGAAACGACAAGTTGCCGACCAAGAGCAACGCTTGCGCAAGCTGGAAGCAGCGCTTGAGAAATAAATTCATGCAAGCCCCCGCTCGGATTTTATTGGGTTTGATTCTCCCGCTGGTGGCAGCGGCAGGGACTAGCGCAAACTATACTCTTGAACCGACGACGCTTGATAGCGGCGGTCTTGCTGGAAGCAGCACGAATTACGCGCTTAATTTTTCGAATGTTTCCGGCGGGGTGGGGAGTTCTGCCAACTACACTTCCCGTAGCGGCTTCGCCGGTCAATTGATGGATGCCGTTGGAGTGGATATCAATCGCGATTCTGCGACATTGACCCTTGATGAACGAGCCACCCGCCACCTTGTTCCCGCATTGGTTTTTGATGACCAAACGGCGTCGATATTGTCTTCGACTGCGGTGACTTGGAGCGTTGTCAGCGGCGCACTCGCCAATGTGAGTTCGAGCGGTCTTGCCACCGGAGCTACCGTTTATCAAAACTCTTCCGGGATCGTTCGTGCGGTTTATTCAACATTGAGCGGCACCCGCGAACTGAGCGTGTTGAATGTCGGTAATGACGATTTTGGCACTTATG
>CAITYI010000388.1 GCA_903896585.1 uncultured bacterium | reverse complement strand
TTTGAGTCAGTTCTCGGATTTGTTCCTCGGATTGTTCTTGCCAGTCTCGCCGGCTACTTGGTCGGTCAACTTCTCAACGCTTATGTCTTGGTGAAAATCAAGCAAAAAACAAAAGAGCGCTACCTTTGGGCCAGGCTCATTGGCTCAACGGCCGTCGGTGAGTTAGCAGACACGATTGTTTTTTGCACCATAGCTTTTTATGGAATCATCACCGGCGCAGAATTTCTCAACTACGTGATTATTGGGTACCTGTATAAAACCCTTCTAGAGGTTGTACTTCTACCCGTGACCTATCCCGTTATCCGGGCAATCAAGCACCGCGAACCAACCTACTTCGAATGAATCCCGTGAGTAAACTTGCCAATCCATTCTTCTTTGAATTCATAAAAGTTCCCTGCCTTGATGGAATCTCGTATTTGATCCACTAAATTTACGGTGAAATACAAATTGTGAATTGTTGCCAAAGTCGGGAAGATTAATTCTTTTGCTTTGTAGGCGTGGTGTAAATATGCCTGGGTGTAATTCAGGCAGGTATAACAACCGCAATCAGGATCAACCGGGTTGTAATTCCCTCGGCTGCCCGAGTTTGAGACATTAAACCGGCCTTCAGCGGTCAGTAACGCGGAATTTCGGGCATTACGCGAAGGAGCCACACAATCGAAAGTATCGGCCCCGTTCTCCACACCCACAAACAAATCAATCGGCTCCCCGATCCCGAGTAAGTGCCTCGGTTTCTCTCGTGGAAGCTCATCTACCACCCAGCCCACGATCGTCCCCAACGATTCTTTATCGAGCGCTCCCCCAATTCCAAACCCGTCAAATGGGAGTTCGGCAATTTCCTTGGCTGCCTGCTGCCGCAGATCCTGGTAATGGGCGCCTTGAATCACGCCGAACAGCATTTGATACGGCTTATCCGTTCGTTCGCGGGTGAGCCGCTCATGTTCTGAGATGCACCTCTGTGCCCATTCTCGAGTGCGCTGCATGGCAAGTATTTGATAGTCGCGAGTGTTCATGAGGGTTGTGCACTCATCGAAAGCGAAGATGATGTCTGCGCCGATTTGGTGCTGAACTTGCATGGACACTTCAGCACTGAACCGATGCATGGAGCCATCCAAATGCGATTTAAAGGTCACGCCATCGTCGTCAACGATTGCCAATCTATCTTTTCCTGGAGCAATGACATCGGCCGCAACCGCATTGGTGCTGTCCATCGAAAGAACCTTTTTGAACCCAACCCCAAGTGAGAGCACCTGAAACCCGCCACTGTCGGTATATGTCGGGCCCGACCAGTTCATGAACGCACCAAGCCCCCCTGCATGATCGATGATCTCTGGCCCGGGCTGCAAATAAAGGTGATAGGCGTTGGCAAGCACGGCTTGTGCACCCAAATCGCGAACAGTTTCAGGGAGCATTGACTTAACTGTGGCCTTTGTTCCTACCGGAATGAAAGCTGGAGTGTGTATCTCCCCGTGCGGGGTAGAAATAACCCCCGTCCGTCCCCTGCCGGAGTCAAGTTCCACATCGATAGTAAATCCGGCTTGGGGCACTAGGCAATGCTACTTATTCAATGCAATGTGAAATTCACGGTCACACGTTATTCGCTGATCGGCCGTCGGAATTCTGTGGATTGGTAAATGCCTTGTTGGAAAACCGCCTTCGACAGTAGAACTTCCTAACGGGAATATGACTCGTGTAATAACCGAAAACCTTCATCGATCGAGATCGTTGGTTCCCAATCTAAAAGTCTTTTTGTGTCAGTGATATCAAACCAATGAGCCGTGGAAAGTTGCTCTACAAGAAACGATGTAAGTGGTGGGTCACTCTCGCGCTGCCCCCATACCCGTTCGATCGCCGAACCAGCCAGCATCGCAATCGAATGCGGCACAGATCGGGTCGGAAGGGGAACCCCAGCCGCTAAACAAATTCTTTGCAATGTTTCCTTCACGGTGCGCGGTTCGCCATTGGTCACCATGAGTGCCCGGCCAGAGACGCGGGTCGCATTTTCCACGGCTTGGACAAATGCCGTGGCGGCATTGCTCACATAACAGGTGTCAATCAGAGCGTGTCCGCCATCAATGAGAAATAGCCGATTACTTCGCGCACGTTGCACAATTCGGCCAATAAGTTGGGTGTCTCCGGGACCCCAGACTAAATGGGGTCGAAGCGCAACTGTGGAAAATGAAGGCCCATTGGCAGCCAACACGATCTGCTCACCGAGACCTTTTGATTTGCTGTAGTAGCCGCGAGCGTGCTGCGGGTTAGCAGGATCAGCACCCGCTCCTACCAGCGGTTTTCCCGTGTGAGCGACAGACGGTGAAGATGCGAAAACAAAACGACTTACACCTTCGGCCTGAGCAATCTTGATCAGATTCCTGGTGGCGTCCACATTGATCCGCTCGAAATCACGTTCTGAACCGGTCACATTCACTTTGGCCGCGAGGTGAATAACGGCTTCGACCCCGTTGATCCACTCGCGGGAAAGCTGTGGGTGGGTGAGGTCGTCAAGAAACTCCGAGACGCCCGGCACTCCACAAGGATTGCGCTGTACAACCACGCAGTCGTGCCCTCGCCCAACCACTTCACGTGCGACTGCAGAACCCAGCAGTCCTCTGGCACCTGTGATCAGAACCTTCATTGGACACCCGCGAGAAATTTGGCAGCCCAAGCCGCAAGGGCTCCTCTATCTATCTTGGCGTTATGCCGAATATCCATGGGCAACTTTTTTC
>CAITYI010000387.1 GCA_903896585.1 uncultured bacterium | reverse complement strand
TTGAAACCATCGACTGAAACTTCATCGGCTAACCAAAAAGTTGCATAAAGCGGCACCCCAAAAATAGATGCTTCACGAGCCTCCGTCATCAGGTATGCATATTGTGGCCAGTTGAACACTCCCTCTGGCACCCGATTAGCAATACCCTGCAACACACTAAACAGCGCGAAAAAGATGGGCGCCTGCAACAAGATTGGCAAACATGAGGCTAATGGGTTTGTACCAGTCTCCCGGTACAACTTCATCATTTCTTGGGATTGGCGCTCCCGGTCACCCGCATACTTTTTTTGAATCTCTTTCATTTGCGGCTGAATAATTTGTAAATTTCGTTGGGCTCTGATCTGCTTAACAAACAGTGGAATCAACAGAATACGAATAACAATTACCAGGCCCACAATGGAAAGTGCCCAAGTCCAACCGCTGGCCGGATCCATAAAAGTGCTCAGCAGTTGGTGGAATTGCACCAACACCCAGCTGACTCCAGTTCGAAGCCAATCAAGAATGAACATGATCTCCGCTCAGTTTTAGTCGTGGTTGCCCATCCGGATACACATCTGCTAACCAGTAACCTTTTTTAGGCACCGGATTAACACCACCTTTATTCCACGGGTTGCACCGTAGTAGACGAACCGTGGCTAAGGCTAAGCCCTTGGCAGATCCGTGGATACGCACACTCCCATATGCATACGTTGAGCAACTGGGATGGAACTTGCAACTTGGTGGCAGCAGCGGAGAGATCGTCAATTGATACCCCCGGATCAGCCCTAGAAACACCCACCCCAACAGGTAACCGATGCTGTGATCCCACACCCACAAGATCCCGCGACCGAAAGTGAATAAGGCGTCCCTCATGACTTCACCCGGTCCGCGAAATCAGTGAGCGTATCCGAGAAATCTTGATCGTCTTTGAGTTGTGGTAGGGCTCGGATCACCACCCCGCAGCCCGGTGGCAACTGACTGACCACCGGTGCAACGGCCCCTCGAATCCGCCGGCTTAATCGGTGCCGAGCAACTGAGTTCCCGCAATCCTTACCCACGGTGATACCGATCTGGGTGGGTCCATCCGGAAAGAATCCCGGCAAAATATAAATAATTAGACTTGGATAAACGTGTTTTTTGCCTCGACGGCGAATGGCCTGAAAATCTCCTGATTTACGGAGCCGGTGAATTGAGGGAAGCAACTTGACCTCCGCGTCCAATTACCAATGTGATCTTTGCCGCCATGAAACCGGCAGCCTCACCACGACACGAGAAATAATGTCAGCCGGTGGTCTCTACGCCGAGAGGCGGGAGCGCCCTTTTGTCCGACGAGCAGCCAAAATGCTGCGGCCAGCCCGGGTACGCATGCGAAGTCGAAAACCGTGGGTCTTGGCCCGGCGACGGTTATTCGGCTGAAACGTGCGCTTCATGATGCTCCTCAGGGAAAATAATGACTACTATCTCTGCCAACAGAATCAACTGGCAGCCGCCTGAGACTACGCCACCCCCGGATCTTGGTCAAACCCGGCCCCTGGAATCCAGGAATCGACCGGGCCAATAGTCCCTTCCTAAATTTTCTCGCCCCAGATTTTCTTGCCCTGAATTTCCCCAGCCCGCTTGTCAAACCGATTACGCAGCCACTAATGTAGCTGCGGTGATCCACAATTGTGGATAACCATGTGGACAGTAATGGGAAATTAAGGGATGTTGAGGCGAAATGGCTGGGGATTCCGATCTAACCACCATGTGGACGGCGGCTCTGGCCACCTTAAGCGATGGCTCGCTAAGCCCCCAGCAGAAGGCATTTGTCAATCTCACCAGACCACTTGGGTTCGTTGAAGACACTGCATTAATTGCTGCCCCAAATGAATTCACCAAAGATGTTCTCGAAACTCGCCTGCGACCACTTGTCACCCAAGCGCTGAGTTTGATTGTTGGCCGAGAAATCCGGTTGGCCGTCACAATTGATCCGTCAATAGCCCCGCAGCTAGATGAAGATGAAACAGATGATCTCGCCGACAGCACTTACGCTTCTGAGCTTGATGTCCCGGTCGCCCTGACTACCCCTGATTCCACCACGCGTCCCGGCACGGGTTCACCGGCAAACAAAGAAGACACCGGTCGACTAAATAGCAAATATACTTTTGACACATTTGTTATCGGGACGAGTAATCGATTTGCTCACGCCGCCGCTGTCGCTGTCGCCGAACAACCCGCACAGGCATACAACCCATTGTTTATCTATGGCGGCTCAGGTTTAGGAAAAACTCACCTACTGCACGCAATTGGCCACTACACTCGCGCACTGTTTAAAGGTACCCATGTTAGATATATCAGTTCCGAAGAATTCACCAATGAATTCATCAACAGTATCCGCGACGACAAGGCAGCTAATTTCCAGCGCCGTTATCGGGATATCGATGTTCTTTTAGTTGATGACATTCAATTCCTGAGCGGAAAAGTCCAGACACAGGAAGAGTTTTTCCATACTTTCAACACCCTCCACAATGCAAATAAGCAGATTGTTATTACCAGTGACCTGCCACCAAAACAATTACAAGACTTTGAAGATCGAATGCGTTCTCGTTTTGAATGGGGACTGATTACCGATGTTCAACCACCTGACCTTGAAACACGCATTGCAATTCTCAGAAAGAAGTCAGCCCAAGAACGGCTCACGGCAACCCCTGAAGTTCTAGAATTTATCGCATCAAAGATTTCCACGAATATTCGTGAGCTCGAAGGCGCCCTCATCCGGGTCACGGCTTTTGCTTCCTTAAATCAACAACCGGTGGACCTGGCCATCACTGAAGCCGTGCTCAAGGATTTGTTACCCAATGATTCGGGGCCGGAAATCACGGCCGCCCAAATCATGGGTGCCTGTGCTTCTTATTTCGGGGTGAGTATTGAAGAGTTGTGCGGCGCTAGTCGTAGTCGCACTCTGGTCACCGCTCGCCAAATCTCAATGTACCTATGTCGGGAACTGACTGATCTCTCCCTGCCTAAAATTGGCCAAGCTTTTGGTGGCCGTGATCACACCACTGTTATGCATGCGGATCGGAAAATCCGAGAGCTGATGGCTGAGCGTCGGAGCCTGTACAACCAGGTAACCGACCTCACCAGTCGGATCAAATCCCAACCTCGGCCCATGTAGCAAACGTTGCCAGTTGTCACATTCATTAACAGTCGCCACATCTGTCCCCATACTTATCCATAGTTGTGGATAACTTCTGTGGATAGTTTTGTGGATAACCCTTAAAATTTAGGTAATTATCGCTAAAGATGAACAACACATGTCACCCAATCCCCAGTAGTGCACAACCTGTGCATAAACCTGACCCTGCCGACCATTCTTCATCAACTTTTGTGGATATCCAGGCCGATAATTGTGGATATATCCGGACGACCACCCGGATATCCACGGCCATCCACACTCCGGCCGGAACTTACGCACAACTGCTGTGGGTGTCGCCACGCGATTAACCATGCTCAAATCCTTGACTATCCCCAATACCCACAGCCCCTACTACGACTACTACCTATAACTCTGATGATGTTTAACTACCAATCATCAAGACCAAGGTTGTGGATGCACAACTCCCACATTCCCAAGACAGCACATGGTCACTAGTCTTAGCGTTCTCCCATAGACTGCAAGGAAAATAACAAGGAGCTTTCATGCACATCAGAGTCGAACGCGATGCATTGGCGCGTGCTGTGACATGGGCTGCCCGAACACTTCCCACTCGTCCTTCAATGCCGGTTTTATCGGGAGTTATGTTGGTCGCTGAAGGTGATTCACTCACTCTCAGCAGTTTTGATTATGAAATCTCAGCAAGGGTTCAATGCCCCGTCGATGTCCTTACACCAGGCAAGACTTTGGTATCCGGTCGACTACT
>CAITYI010000386.1 GCA_903896585.1 uncultured bacterium | reverse complement strand
AATCAACGCGGTCGCCACTCTCGCCAGTTCCGATCTCCTGCCGCAGGTGGATTCCGCCAGCGTTGTCATTGTGGTCTCGGCCAGTGGCGGTTCGGTGGAAACCGTTCACGCTGCCCAGCACTACTCCGGCAGGTGCCGCACAATTGCCCTGACCAATGTGGGGGCATCAAAAGTATCTGATTTATGTGAGTGGCATATCCCCCTGCACGCTGATCCCGACTTAGGCGGTGTTGCCTGCCGTTCATTTCAGAACACCCTCGCCCTGCTTCTTTCGTTGCAGGAACACCTCGCCCCCGGTTCCATGACCACCCCCGTGCCCGAGCTCCTTCGAATGTCTGCGCGAGCAACCACCGACTTACTCCAATCAGCCAATGAGTGGCTCGAGCCGGTTTCCGATCTCCTTCTCGGACCCACCGGCACCGCCTTCGTTGCTCCCGCCCGACGTTTTTCCAGTGCACAACAAAGTGCCCTGATGCTGCGCGAAGGACCCCGACTTCCTGCCGTGGGTTGTGAAACGGGTGACTGGTCCCACGTAGATGTCTATCTCACCAAGACAACGGATTACCGAATGCTGCTGTTCCCAGGTTCCCAGTGGGAACCAGCATTGCTGGAATGGTGTGCCTCTCGCGGATCAACCATTGTCGCGTGCGGCGCTGACCTGCCGGACACTCAATTCAGTATCCGCTACCAACACGACATGATTGACGATGTCAGGCTGCTCACCGAAGTACTCGTTGCCGAACTTGTCGCTGCCCGAAAGTGGCTGTCCCAACAACAGTCGTGAACTCAGGAGCGGACTGCCACTGGAGCGACTCCAAGCCCAATCGTGTTAGCACCGCCAATCGGCAATGTTGTTCCGTTGAGGTACTGAACTGTAGATCCCAGTCCTGTAACATCGACCGATATTTCAGCGCCGGTCGTCCACAGCAATGTGTAGTTGCCCTTAGGTCCGGTAACCTGACATGCCTGCACAACCGTGCCAACGGCGCACCGAGTCATTCGTTGACCCACGAGCCACTCTGCGGTCTGATTCCACCCTTGGATTGTTTGCGGTGTTCCCGCATTCAACTGAATGCCGAGTTTGTCGTAGTCTGCTTGTGTCCATAAGAACCAGAAGAGTGAGTCGATTCCGTATTGCACCGACTGGATAAACGACTGAGAGATGTAAGCGGCGCCAGTTGCTCCGTCAATCACCCGACGATCTTGTCCCAATCCGGCGAGACCGTAATTCAGTTCGGTGTCGAGGATCGGCCTCACCGGGGCATCATTTTGCGCAAGCAGGGTTTTGAACTGGGCAATTTCTTCTATTCGTTGGGTTGGACCACCATCAGCAGATGGGTAGGAATGAACGGTGTAACCATCCACCGGCCAGTTGCGGGCTGCCAACGCTCTGAGATAGGCAGAGTAATTAGTCAGGAACGCATTACTTGAACGAGTGCCCGTGCTGGACGCCAACACCTGGGATCCACTACCGCACCCTCGCACGGCATCCCGCACCTTTTGGGTCAGTTCGGCGAGCTCTTCCATGCTACCTGTCCAAAATGTGGTGAGGTTGCCTTCATTCCACACTTCGAAAGATGTGATCGGAGTTCGATAGCGAGCACATAACTGGCCAATAAAGTTTGCGGCATCGCCAAGATTTGTCGGAGGTACTGCACCACTTTGACCACCATTAGCCCACGCAGGTGTGTCACCTAATACATAGGACACCTTCGCACCAATACTTGAGGCCATGGCCATTGTTTGATCGAGCTTCTCCCACTGAATGGGACCGGTGGCTGAGGGCTGCATTTGTCGCCACGAGACACCCGCATCCCACAGACGTAGGTAGCCCGTCTGCACGCCTGGGGCACCCCAGTCAACTGGGGCGGCAACACCGAATAGGTCACGCCCAATAACTCCTGACGTGGGTGCTGCTAAGTAATCACTGAAGGGAAGCTTCACGGCAGGATTTACCCCGCCGGCACCACCCCCACCCGTAATTTCGCTCGGCACTGTTGCGGGATCGGGGATTCGAATGATGTTGTTGACGATTGCCATATCCTGAATGAAATATGCAATTACGGAGTAGCGGCATTTAGATGAGATAGCCGCGTAAGCCTCCAAGTCGGAAGGGGGCAAAGACAACCCCCAGGACCTCACGTTCAAAATCCGTGTTTCCTGGGTTCTGCACATGATGTCGAAATTTAGGCTGGAACCTAAAATCGTATCGATGAACTCTCTGGATTGACCGCAGACGGAAACGAGAATCGGATGCGTTGCCAACGCTGCCAAAGTCAAGAAACCACGGTTGCAATAAGTGTTATATAAACTGGCCAGGGGCGACACACTTGCTATCCGCGAAAATTCATCTATTTTCTCCAGCTCTTCAGCTGACACCAATTGCTGTGTTGCCGAGAGGCCCGTGACTGCCTTGGCCCGCACCTGTGGGCCTGCGGGTCCGGGTCGCTCCACCTGCGTTGCCCAGGCCAACCGCTGCTGAGCTGTCCACTGCGATGCGCCTTGACCCCATGCATCTGCGTAGTTCAGCATGGGAACGAACCCAACATTCTTTGCCTTCGTTACTTTCTTTGTGCCTTGATCAACCCACCACACACCGCCCTTCAGCACGCACTTACGCCCGACTTTCGGCTTGACGTGTGCGGAGTCAATCAACATCCGCTGGCGCAGGTTGCAGCCACGCTTGTCCTTACCATTAGCTACAGACAGCGGAATGAAGGAGGCTTTACCTTTATTTCCTGCCTTCAGCGGCACTACCGCTGGAATTTTCTGGATAAACTCTGCAACAGTTCCCGTGAGAAACGCCTTTGGCGCTGTCGGTCGACTGGTTTCCTCTGCTGATGCAGGAACACCCGCACCAATGAATCCTGCAATGAGGGCAGGGACCAACAGGGCTGTTAAGGCACGTTTCATTAAATAAGTGTGTCATGCCAGCCATGACCGAGACTCCCCTCGTCCCAATTGGCCGCCCACGAAGGCGACCTGCCTTGTCTGCTCTGAGCAACTAAGTCGCAGCATGCGCGGTGAAGTCGTGAATGACCTTTTGGTCCAACGCAGATCTTGGCGCCTGGTAGCGAGAACAGCACACAAGCATTAAGTTTTCGATGCCCACCCATCGACTACCCACCAAGCCGGAGACTGTGGTGGGTGCTCCAGACTAGGTTCACCCACCACAATCCGGCATCACGCCACGAAAGCAGTCAAGAACTGTTAACGTGAGTTGTGGATAAGCCATCGGATTAGTTCACGAACAAAAACGCTGAACGCGACTAGTCCGACCCGTGTTATGATTCGCACGCTAAGTGAGAACCATTGGTGGTTGCCTGACTTCCCAGTCGGGCAACCACTTTTTGGTGGGAGATCTTCCATCACCCTCACCCCCACTCTCCCCGCAGATTGCCCGCGCAATCCAACGGGCTGCGAGGTCAAAGTCGGGAATTGCAAAGGTGCATTCGCACCACCATCCGAATCACTTCACCACGAACCTAGAACACCATCACCACGAGCGGTAGGCCCAAATAGTAAATGTGAATAACGAGTGCGCCCTAGCGCCATGCATCCAAGCCCACAATCAAGTGAACTCAGTCTTCAGAACTCTCGTTTAATAATTGGCCTTTCAACACGTCCCACTGACTAACATCACTGTCCACAAAAAGAATCTCTGCCTGACGTGCATCCGAATACATGACCCGCGTGCCGAAGTATTTCCGTTCCTCGTCAAATAATCCGCAGCCCACCACGCCAGGGCAACTGTGAACGGACCAGGTGTCTTCATTTTCCGCAGGAACACCAGCGGGTAACAACCGTCCCTGCGCCTGTCCGGTCTCCCGATCAGAAGGCCACGCCACTACCCGACCCAGAGGGTCGCGGGCCGCATTGAGTAACAGGATCTCTCCCCACGTGGACTCCACCTCGCGCACCCATGAGCCGCAATCAGGACAGAAAAAGGGACGCGCCCGAGGAACAGCAACCATGCCCCCTCCTTTCCCGACACCTCGATTCAACCAAAGCCCTCTGACATTGCCCAAGAATTTCCCAAGCACTTGCCGGGATCAAGGTGAGAGCTGAAGTGTTCGACGCAAGCTGCAAACAACGCACCGCAACGGAATCAGTAGATCAGTCGCATTTATTGGTGCACCGCAACCGGTGACTCAACCGGACTTGCGAGTGCTCACGTAGTCACTCACTACATAATCACCGAGGCGATCAGGGTCGGTGGCCAACACCTTGCCCCCGTTGCGGCTAGCCATGGTGTCCAGAAAGCGAGCCAGCTGCGGATCTTCACCCAATCGGAACCAGGTGATGGCGACTCGGCGGCGGGTCATTTCGTCTATTGCCTTCACCGTTAAATCAATTGTTT
>CAITYI010000385.1 GCA_903896585.1 uncultured bacterium | reverse complement strand
GTTCAGGCATTGAACTTCCCTCAGAGCGGGTTCAGATCCTATAGCGCAGTGCCTATGTATTTGAACGAGTGCAAAGCCCAAGCCAACGGGCGGTTTGGGTTTGAGCACGAGTACGCTGCTGGCGCGGGTTCTACCAATGCTCTAACGATTCGGAACTTCTCGGCGGACTGGAACAACCTCGGGGCGCTCGGATTCAAGGGCATGAATCCCAACGAGACAGTGTTCATTAACGGGATCAAATCTGAGGGAACTGCCACTGGCATTGAGGCGGATGCATACCTACGCGGCGCTCCGGGCTACCAATCAAACTGCATCGTGTTCGACAACTGCGATCGGACAGTGGCGCTGGTTAACGGCGTTTCCCATATCCGTATTGAACGGGCCGCCATCGGACCCGGCCCCGCCATCACCATCAAGGACAGCACCGGCGGCGGCAAGAAGCCACGCTTGACGTTCAACGGCGTGATGACCCGCATCGGCGGCTGGGAAACGGGCGGAACAACCGGGGACGCCGTCACTTTGCGCGACCAGATTTCCAGTGTCGATATCACCAACACGGTCACATCCGGCACCTATCCGGGCGGGCCGACATTCCCGACGTTGCTGGATAATCGCGGTAACAAACTTCTTCAGTTCGTCGGATACGCCGGCGACGCAACAGCGTTCTTCAATGTTGGCAACGCACCAAACTTTCCGGTCATCGCCGCAGCAGATTCAACCCAGGTAAATGTGAACATGTCGCTGCAACCCAAGGGCACCGGCACGGTTTACGTCGACTCAACCACCCCCAGCATCACGGCAGGAGCGAGTAGCGGAGTTAACCGGTCGCTTGATTTGAGATCGCGCGGCACCGGCACGGTTCAGATTAATGCGGTGGATGCGGCCGATGTTTCGTCGGCTCAGACCCTCTCGAGCAAGACACTCACATCACCGAAAATCAATTCTATCCTTGATACCAACGGCAACACGATTATGTCGATGGTTCCGGTGGCGAGCGCGGTCAACTACATTGCGACCGTCAACCAGGCGACGGGTGAAGACCCTTCATTCCAGATGGCCGGTAGTGACGCAAATATCGGGCTGAGCATCTACAACAAGGGCACGGGTGCGATTGTTTTACGAGGCCCGACAAACGGAAACTTGCTACTCTCCGCCATTCAGATGACACCCGGCACCGCCTCAAACTATGTCGAAGTTGCCAACGCGGCGGCGGGAAGTGCGCCATCCTTGTCGGCAGTAGGCACCAGCACCAACGTCAACTTAAACCTCATCTCGAAGGGCACCGGGGTTGTTCAGGCTAACTCGGTGCAGGTTGCCGACATTTCGTCGGCCCAGACGTTGACCACGAAAACGATTTCAGGCGCGTCGAACACCCTGTCCAATATCGCTAATGGATCGTTGACCAACTCCGCGATCACTATCGCCGGAACGTCGACGGCGCTGGGCGCCAGCATCACCCAGGACACCATCACCGGATTGTCCACGAATGGATTGGTTAAGCGCACCGGAGCGAATACGCTCGCCGCTGCTACCGCCGACACTGACTACCTTGCCCCGGGCGGCGCACTGGGCACCCCGTCGAGTGGCACGCTGACAAACTGCACGTTCCCGACTCTGAATCAGAACACCAGTGGCACCGCGGCGGGACTTTCGGCAACCTTGGCGGTCACTTCCGGCGGTACTGGAGCGACAACGCTGACAGGTCTGATAAAGGGAAGTGGAACCTCGGCGCTCGCCGCTGCGACCGCGGGCACCGATTACGCCGACCCCGCTACCGACGTCTTTGCGGATGCGGTGACGACCGGAGAGTCCACCATTCCCCGCCGTTTATGCTCCTCGACAAACGTGGGCAGCGGTTCCGGTAACTGCCGCCTGACATATTTCACGGCACGAAAAACCGAAACCATCACGCAAGTTCGGACGCTGTCCGGTTCGCAGGCTGCCGCCACCTCAACGCTCTGCCGAATAGGTATTTACAGCGTGGACGGCAGCGGCAACCTGACCCTGATCGCATCCACCCCCAACGACACAGCATTGTGGGCGGCAACGAACACCGCCTACACCAAATCGTTGTCGGCCAGCTTCACCAAAACCAGGGGCAACCGCTACGCCGTCGGCATCATCTTCGTCGGCACCACGGCACCGCAATTCGTCGGGATCGCTAGCGGCCTCGCATCAGAGAATCTCATCGCCCCGACGCTCAACGTATACACCAGCGGAAACAGTGACCTTCCCTCAACAATAGCGGTGGGATCACTTACCGGTACTACCGCGCAGGCTTACACCGTCCTACTCCCATGACCCGCACCCTTCTGGCCGCCGCCCTCATCCTGACCGCCTGCGCCCCGTCGGATCAGCTTGATCAGATCATGGGGCGCACCGACGGCACCACAACCAGCACGCCGCAGAAGTTGGACTGCGACCTAATCTTCCCGCAGCCGGCCCAGGACACCCTGACCCCGTGAAGTGGGTGTTGGGTGGCTGCGCGGTAATCGCGGTGGCCACCTACACGTTCGTGTACACCGCAGTGAAATCACTGCTTGATGAGGATTGGCAGCCCCAGTGGGATGAGTGGGATCGGGAGTGAGTTACGGCCTGCCCACCGGCACCAACATTCCGTACTGGCAGCAGCAGGGCTTTCCCGAATGGGTGTACGAGCTGGCGCAGGCTTTCAACTTGAAGGCGTCGACCTATCCGGGGCACCAAGAGTCCGAACGCGCTGAGGTCGGGTTCGCACCCAACCCGAAAAAACAGAACCGGGGGATCGACTGGACCGGCCCGGTGTGGGACATGGAACGGTTTGCCCGCTATCTGCTCACAGTTCGCGGCTCTCTTGAGCAAGTCATCTGGGAGAACCCCGAGACCGGCCAGCGGGTCGGCGTGGCCGGCGGCGACGACGTCTCCAGCGGCCCGTACTACCAGGGCGACTACGCGGGCCACCG
>CAITYI010000384.1 GCA_903896585.1 uncultured bacterium | reverse complement strand
CAATCGTCGACACCGTCACGGCCGGTGACATTGTCGCGGTCATGGGCAGTTTCCCACCGGGTCTGGATCCACAAGCACTTGTTGAGTTAACCGAGGCCCTGCACGACAAAGGCGTCAAAATTCTTCTCGATGTCAATCCGGCGTGGCTGGCCGCAAGTCTGGTTGCCAAACCTGATGTCGTCACGCCAAATGTCGACGAAGCCGAAGCTGCACTCTCCGAGACAACCGCCGGGGTCATGGATGCACATACCCATGACGATTCCTTCATGAGAGAACGCGCTGAGCGGGCCGCACGTGAATTGTGCCGCCGTGGCGCGATTCGGGCCTTTGTCACGGCTGGATCTGCCGGAGTTGCCATGGCCGGGGAGGGGTCGGAGACCTGGGTTGCGGCTTTCCCCGTTACCGCGGTGAGCACCGTAGGAGCAGGTGACTCATTTGTCGCTGGCCTCCTGCACGAGTGGGATCACTCGGCCAATAGTGCGGAAGTTGATTGGCCCACGGCAATGCGTTTTGGGGTGGCGACATCGAGTAGTTCTTGCGAGCGGGTTCGCGCCGGTGGAATTGATCCCCAACGAGTACAAGAAATCATGAACAGCCTGCGGGAGGTGTCGCTCCCATGACCGTTCAGAAAGTTCGGCTCTCCGATGTCGCCATAGCGGCAGGCACAAGTATTAAAACTGTTTCGCGGGTGATCAATGGCGATCCGCTGGTCTCTCCCGAAACCCGCACGCGGGTACAGGGTGAAGTCGATCGATTAGGTTACCGAGTCGATGTCATGGCTCGAAGCTTGCGCAAGGGCGTAGATGACACGGTGGGGGTCATTGTTCCCACAATTGGTGACCCGTTTTTTGCCACCATGATTGAGGAAATTGAACGAATTGCCCTCGAGCAAAACCTCAATGTCTTTGTTGCCAGTAACTCCCGCACGCCGAGCACGGAACGGCGAGTGGTCGAAGGCATGCTCGCTCGCAGGGTTGCCGGTTTGATCATTGCCCCGTTCATGACTGATTTTGGATTTTTGGCAAACATCACCACACCTGTTGTATTCCTTGACCGTCATCCCAATGGGTTGGACTCAGAAGTCGTACTCGTGGACGATTTCGCTGAGGCGCGCAAGGCGGTCAAGCATTTAGCGAGCCACGGGCACACCCGAATTGCTTTGATTGTCGATGACCTCGAGATTGAAACCTCGCGTAAGCGCCGAGAGGGATATCTTGCGGCTCACGTTGAGTTAGGGCTTCCTATCGACGAAAGCCTTCAGTATTTCGGCTGTTCAAGTGCCCATAAGGCCGAAGCCAGTACCTATAAAATTCTGGAGCATCGGAACGCTCCCACTGCGATCTTTTCCACGCGTACTGAAACCTCACTGGGAGTTGTTCGCGCACTCCATTTGGGTAAAAGGACCGACATCGCCATGGTGTCTTTTGGTGATTTCGTTGCCGCTGACATTCTGAGCCCGGCAATTACCGTCTTGGATCACAACCCCCGCATTCTGGCCCGGATCGCCATGAAGCGCCTCGTGGTACTTATGTCGGGTGAAGAACAAGAATCGCTGGGTGACACGATTGTTCCGCTGAGAATCATTGCCCGCGGGTCGGGCGAATTGTCAGCATCGGTGTTGGAGGTGAGTGCATGACTCACGCCACTGAAATCACTATTGGAATTGATGTAGGCACCACATCAATGAAGGCCCATGCATTCGCACTCGATGGTTCAATTGTCGGTCGCGCATCACTGGCAACCCAGTGGAGCGTACTTGCGAATGGTGAAACCGAGATAAATGTCGATGCTCTCGCAGACGCAGCAATTTCTGTAATGGCTCAGTGTGTGCCTGAGACATATCCACTTGGTTCGGTCATTGGAATCGGGATTACCGGCATGGCAGAGACGGGTGTTCTTGTTGACTCCCAGGGCCAGCCGTTAATGCCGGCCATTGCTTGGTTTGATGAACGAGGAAAACAAGAACTCGAAAACTTACCGTTGGAGTTCGCTTCGGATTTCGTGGCGCACACGGGGTTGGGCTTTAAAGCCGAATGTTCGTTCTCCAAATTGCTCTGGCGTCAAGAGTGTGGTCAGGAGATTCCTGCGGGTGCGCAGTGGCTTAATGCGCTGGAGTACATCGCATTTCGCTTGACCAACAGGAAAGTCACCGAACCTTCCCTGGCTTCCCGCACAGGGTTGTGGGATCAGGAAATGGGTGCGCCGTGGTTGCCATCACTTGCGTGCATTGGAGCTCACGCCAGTCTGTTACCGGAGATCTACCTTGCCGGCACCTCAATTGGCACAGTGGTGGATTCCGCCCCGAGTGTTTTACGCGGTGCGCAGGTAACCGTTGCCGGACATGACCATTTGGTGGGGGCAGTTGGTTCGGGGGCGGTCGATCCCAATGACCTCTACAACTCCTGCGGTACCGCAGACGTTGTCCTGCGTTCGGTTGAGCGGACCCTCGCCAACTCCGAACGCACCGCATTGGTCAGCCGGGGGGTGAGCGCCGGTCACCATGTGATTCCGGGTGCCACGGCAATTTTGGGGGCCACCCGCTCGGGGCTGGTGCTCGGCCGGGTCCTCACCATGTTGGGTATCCATGATCGAGATGACCGCATAAAGTTTGTAAATGCCTGGGACCCGACCCAGTCCTCCGATGTTCGCGTCTCCGAACCGCCCGCGTGGGCCAATGAAGT
>CAITYI010000383.1 GCA_903896585.1 uncultured bacterium | reverse complement strand
GTTCATCGAGAATTTTAAGTAAATCGTGTTGTCTTAACACGTCTTTATAGGCCATCAGGAAAGCTTCTTGGGCGTGCGCGGACCAGATCAGGGCAGCATGCGGTTCGAGTCCCTCGGTGCGGTAGTTCACGACCCTGGCAACATGATCAATGGATGCCAACATGCCGGCAATATCGCGAGCTGCGGGTTGTTTCTTCAACCGCTCTTGCGGATTCAGAACAGGGCTGCCATCGAAGTCAACAATGAAGTACTGATCCGTTGGAGATTTGAGTATCTGTCCCACATGGAAATCACCATGGGTGTCAATCGCAATGGTGTGATCAATGGAGTTGAGTTCACCGAGGTGCTCGCTGATCATGTTTCTGCGCTGGCGCAGTCGATCACCTTCGTCGCCATGTATCAGTGTGCAGGCCATTTCCAAATCAACTTGTGCGGACTCAGCGAATTGCGTGATTGCATCGGTTCCGAGTGTCTCAATGCTTTCGTCGTGGGGATTGGATTGCGCAAAGGCAACATGCATCAGGCCGGTCAATTGACCAATGATGGCAAAAGGAGAGATTGCGTCAACACCTTCTCCTTGGGCGAAGGCTCGAACCAAATCCACCGCCCACTCCCACCCGTCACGCGAATCGGGCACGAACTCGGTGGCCGTGGCCAGCGTGAGCACCTGGTCGGTCTGTGGGTCGGTCCACTCGATGATCGCCAGAGGCGCTGGGGTGATGGGGGTGTTCTCCAAATGTGACGCGAGCATGCGCAAGCGAGAAGGGGCTGGCGACAGGGTGGCATTGATCTGCCACTTGAGCATGATCTGCTCGTTCACAATTACTGAGTCATTGCTCTGATCAACCGTGATTTGTCTCTCGCTGGTGTTGATACTTTCTTGAGATAGGTGCGAATTGATAATTGGATCAATGAGGTCAATTCGAAAATTTGCCGTGGATTCGGAGTTGAGAATTCGAGCGCTCACCGCAGCACGGTGAAAACCGGTGGCATCCAGTTGACCCGGAACCACCAGAATGCGATCACCTGCGCGCACGAGAGCCAGATAGGCCCCTTCGCCCGCATCGAGGGAATCAATAAGCTCGAAGGGCCCGGTGAGTTCGGCGGCCCTGGCTTGGGTGCGATCGGGAAGAAGGTCGGCTGCGTTGGCAGCCGCAATTGCCTCCGAGAGTGTGGTCACGAAGTTGCGTGCTGCCGGGCAACCGTTTCAATCACGTTCGCACCGGTAATAGTTCCTTCTCGTGATTGGATGGCAGCGGCCATGGTGGACATGCGCGCAGCGAGTTCGGAATCGCCCAACAGAGATTCGAGGGCGGAGTTCATTTCCTCTTCGGTGAATGTGTAGGTCGAGAGTCTGCGGCCAAAACCTAATTCGTGCATCCGTTGGGCATTGTCATACTGATCCCAGAACAGCGGCAGCAGGATCATTGGTTTACCAAAGTGCAGTGACTCGGTTGTCGTGTTGTTGCCGCCGTGGGTGATCACTAGATCGACCTGCGGAATGATGGTGGTTTGCGGGACAAACTCTGCGCCCACCATGTTGTCGGCGAGTTCATATTCAGCATGCTGCGGACCCTTGGACACAATAAAACGGTGACGGGTGCGACCCAAGACATCGATCAGTCTTTTCATCAGATCAACATCGGCACTACCCAGTGACCCGAGTGATAAATAAATCAACGCACTGTCTTCAGGGCGCTCCGCGACCGCTGCGGGTATTTCGTACTGTTCATCGGTGGAACGAACAGATGAATCCATGCGGTGCCAAGTGGAATCCAGTGGTCGAAGATCGGTGTAGTCGGCCTCCTGCGGGTAGACATAAAGATTCGCGTAATCGGAGTCGTGAATGAACTCGAGGTCCGGAAGTTCCGGAGCACCCGCTGCGGTGACAAAATCATTAAAAGCGGTCCACATCTCGCGGTGGCTGCTGTCATACGCTTGACGGAATTCATCCCACTGAGAGTTATCGGCCTGGGCGTAACCCGAGAAAGCGGGCGCGATTTTGGCCCCCTTCATTTCCAGCGGGTTGCACGAAACAATGCGAACAAAAGGTGCATCGGCGGTCATGAGTGCTGGGAAACACAAAACATTGTCCTCAACCACAACGTCTGGTTTGACTCGTTCAATGATTTGCTTGAGTTGTGGTTCGCAATACATGGCTCCGTCGATTAACGCCTGCCACGTGGGCTTGATAAAAGTTTCCAGTTGCTCAATGGTGGGTTTGCGGAATTCAGGTGAGGTGTCCTTGATGAACTCTTTCCAAAAGGCACCCGGGTCTTGCTCGGCAGCTGCGTCCTCGGGCGGGGGCGCCAGGTCGACCAGATCTTCTTCGAAACCAAGGGCTGCGAGTTTGCCCGCCCAGGAAGACTCCGCGGCAAACACAACACGGTGACCGCGATCGAGCAATACTTTGCCAATACCAATGCACTGGTTGGTGGGGCCGTAGGCAGATTCCGGCATGAACAAAATGGTGAGTGGGCGAGTGGAGTTGTCCGTCATTGGTTTTCTCTTCTGGGTTGAATGGTTGTTATTTTCCTAGGGTGAGCCTTTGAGGCGGGTTTCGAGGTGAGTAGTGCGTGACCGGTGGCTAGGCGAGCATATTCAAGGATTAAGTCAACAGCACTGGAGTAGTCCAAGGTCGGGTGTTTGGCAATTATTCGGTAACCGTAGGCATCCTCGAGGGCCACGAGGTTGCGCGCAATCGTGAGGGATCCTTGAGCAAGGTGGAATACCCCTTGGCTGACCCCCAATTCCAGGATGCCTTGATACAAGCCCACCTGCCGGTCGTAAAGCGAGGTGAGGAGAACGGCATACATGGTGTTGCGGGCGGCCTCACCGCCGAGCGAACACAGTAACCGCACATCTTCATCTTCGGCGCTTCTCGGAACACCCAAAGAAATTATGCGTTCCAACCGCTCAGCAGGGTCGGGAATCGAGGCGATCATTTCGAGACGCTCGTTATAAAAGCGCTCCATGCCGGCGCGATTGGCCTCCACGAGAAGTTCGTCAATGCCGGCATAGTGATAGAGGATGGCTCCGGAGGAAACTCCGGCCGCTTCGGCTATCTGGTTGAGGCGAACGGCGGAGCCATGCTCGGCAAGTGCCCGCTGAGCCGCAGAAATCAGGTCAGCTTTGCGTTCACTTGTCTTCGCCACGCCCGCAGTCTAGGAGATTTCTAAACACGGGTTTAACAATTTGCACATTTAGGTGAAATATGCGCTCCTTATGCTATTTAATAATCTGAACTGAGATTCAGTTTTTATCGAAGGAGAGCAGATGCATCGACCGATAACTCAGCGCTCGGTCCGCCGGACCGGCGCCATCTTGGCCACCGTGGCCTCAGCAGCACTGGTGCTGTCAGCATGTGGGGGCGGCGATTCGGCTGCATCGGATCTCAACCCTGATGCAGACCTCACCCAGCAGTCCCTCACCGTGTCCAACTGGGCCGGTTACTACCCCGAGGACATGGCCGCCAATTTCGAGGCAGCGGTGGGCACCCCCATGACCATTACCAACCACGCCACAAACGAAGAAATTATGGCCAAACTCACCGCGGGTGGGGACTCTGGAATTGACGTGGCATTCGTTTCGGGCCAATTCGCTCAGGCACTCAATGAAGCTGGGTTGATCGAAACACTCAACCCCGAGTTCATTCCGAATCTGACCAATCTGTATCCCGAAGCACAAAACCTTGCTTACGATCCGGGCAATAAATTCTCAGTTCCCTACGCATGGGGCACCACCGGAATCTGTTATCGCAGTGACCTGATCGAAGAACCCACCAGTTGGAACGCGATCTTGGAGCCATCTGCTGAGAACAACGGCAAGGTCACCGCTCTAGCGACCGAGCGTTGGCTGATGTTGCCAGCTCAGAAGGCACTCGGCTTCTCCGCGAACACCACCGACGAAGCAGAGATGGAGCAGGTCAAGGAAAAACTCATTGCAGCGAAACCAGGTTTACTCGCATACGATGACACGACCTTCTATTCACGTTTGGTCTCCGGTGAAGCAAATGCCGTTGTTGCCTGGGATGGCTGGTGCAACTACGGCACGGCCGAAAACCCAGACATCAAGTTTGTGGTTCCTTCCGAGGGCAGTGACCTGTGGGCAGACACCATGGTGATTCTGAAGACTTCCAAGAACAAGGAAGCTGCACACGCCTACATCAACTACATCCTCGATCCAGCGAACCATGCTTGGGTGGCGGAAAACATTCTGTACAAGGTTCCTAATAAGGGAGCCATGGATGCTGTCGGTGCCGGATTGGCAGCGACGTATCCAAACATGGGTTTGACACCCGCGCAGTTGCTCGAGGGTGAGTCACTGGTTGATCTTGGTGAAGCAGGTCCGCTGTACACCAAGATTGCCACCGAGGTGACCTCGAGCTAAACAGCACTACATGTCAACAACGACCCCCACGTCAGGGCGTGGCGCCGCACGGCGCCGCGCCCTGATCGGTCGTACCGTCTTTGCCGGTCCCGGCTTGATTTACATCACGGCTTTTATGGCCATTCCGGTTCTGCTGGTTTTGGTGTACTCGTTCTTCCAGCGCGGTCGTTTCGGCGGAATCGTATGGGAGTTCACATTTGACAACTATGTGCGCGCATTTGAGCCCGTGTACATCCAGGTATTTAGTAATTCACTGGTCATTGCAGGAACAACCACCCTGCTGGCGCTGCTGATCGGATATCCGACCGCCTACGCGATTGCGAAACTGCCCGCTCGCTGGCGCACCGTTGCGCTGGTCATGGTGGTGCTCCCTTTTTGGACGAACTTCCTGATTCGCACCTATGCCTGGATCATTCTGCTCAACTCCGAGGGTCCGATTAACTCCTCACTGGTGGATGCCGGGATCATCAGTGCACCCATTGGATTGCTGTACACACCCGGCGCGGTGATTGTGGGTTTGGTGTACGCCTACCTGCCCCTGGTGATCCTGCCCGTTTACGCATCCATTGAACGACTCGATCGTCAATTGGTGGAGGCCGCTGGAAATTTGGGTGCATCTCGAGCGCGTGCGTTTTTCGATGTCACCCTTCCGCTCACCCTGCCCGGTGTCATGATCGGCGCCATTTTTGTTTTCGTGCCCAGCTTGGGCAACTTCGTTGTTCCCGAACTGCTGGGCGGTGGGAAAACCGTGATGGTGGGCAATTTGATCCGCGATCAATTCCTGGAGGCACGTGACTGGCCATTTGGTGCGGTGCTTGCGCTCTTTGTGATTTCGCTCCTTGTCATTCTCTTCGCCATGCAAGCGGCGATTTCCCGGCGGATCAATGGAACCGGGAAGCGGATGAGTAGTCGTGCATAAACTCGGCTGGCTCCGCGTGCCACTGATTGGCACCTATGCGTTCCTGTACATACCCATTGCGGTACTTGTTGTCATGAGTTTCAATGCCAGCAAGAATCCATTCACGTGGACAGGTTTCAGTACCCAGTGGTACTCGGCACTGTTCAACAATGACCTGATTCGACAAGGGTTTGTCAACACCATGATCGTGGCGGTCGGTGCCACGATTCTCGCCACCATTTTGGGTACATTGCTCGCCATTGGTGTTGCCCGCTACTTCAGGTCAACCGTGGTGGAGGCGTACAGCCTCGCGCCGGCAATTATCCCCGACCTGGTATTAGCCATTGGGTTGCTCGCGTTCTTTTCCTTGATCGGTGTGACTCTCAGTCTTTTCTCAGTACTGCTGGCGCACGTGGTGTTTGGCATGGCATTTGTGGCCGCAGTGGTCATTGCCCGAATCGGTCAAACGGATTCCAGTCTCGAGGAAGCAAGTAGGGACCTGGGTGCGAGTGCATTCACCACGTTCTTCAGAATCACTCTGCCCAGCTTGGCACCCGGAATTATTGCCGGTGCCCTATTAGTCTTCACCCTGAGCCTTGACGAATTTGTTGTTACCTACTTCACCAACGGACCCACCACACCAACATTGCCCATTGTCATTTACTCAATGGTCCGTTTCGGTGTGACCCCAGAAATCAATGCACTAGCTGCCTTGCTGTTGCTTGTCAGTTTCACCATTGTGATATCCGCTCAGCGGATCACCCGACTTACGGATTCCGTATGACACTGGAAACACCACTGTTAACTATCACGGGCGTCAGCAAAGCCTATGGAGACGTTGTTGCCCTGGATAATGTCAGTCTTAATATCAGACAAAACGAATTCTTTGCACTGTTAGGTCCCTCGGGGTGCGGTAAAACCACACTGCTTCGATCAATCGCCGGGTTCGAGGACCCCGATGTTGGATCCATCAGCATTCTCGGGCCAGACTCGTCGACACCTATTAATCTGTTGGCGTTACCGCCCAATAAGCGTCCGGTGAACCTGATGTTCCAGTCCTATGCACTCTTCCCGCACATGAATGTGCGCAAAAACATTATGTATGGCCTACAGCGCGAAGGTCTGAGCAAAGAAGAAATTGCGCAGCGGGTCGAGGAAGTACTTGTCACAACCGGTTTAACCGACAAGGCCTCGGTGCGACCCGCACAACTATCCGGTGGTCAGCGCCAGCGGGTTGCGTTAGCACGCGCAATTGTGAAACGTCCGCGCCTTTTGCTTCTTGACGAACCTCTATCCGCCCTTGATCGCAAGGTGCGGGCGGAAATGCAGATTGAGTTAAAGCGCCTGCAACATGAAGTGGGAATCACATTCGTGGTGGTCACCCACGACCAAGAAGAAGCCATGAGCATGGCGGATCGAATCGCGGTCATGCATGAAGGTCGCGTGCAGCAAATTGCCGATCCGGTCACCCTGTATGCACAGCCCGCAAATGTATTCGTGGCCGACTTCATTGGGAGTGGGTCGCTGCTCCACGGCACCGCAAGCGAGAGTTCCTTCAGCGCCTATGGATCCACCTTTCCCTGTCACAACCCCGATCACATTTCCGGCGGTGCAGTGCTTGTGTTGCGCCCCGAAGATGTTCGGGTAACCGGGGTGACATCTACCGATAATCCGCTGCTGGTCGGCACGATTATTGAAACGCACTTCTATGGAGGATCATCGAGTACATCTGTGCGCGTCCCAGAGGTGGAGGACGTGATTGTCGCGAGTCACCCGGGTGCGCCGCAACACCATGTGGGTGATCAGGTCGGACTCTCGTGGGATCCACAAACGGCGGTGCTTCTCCAGGTTCATCCATGACAATCATTACAAGCACAGGACGCGATCAAAACCCCGCCGCAGATTTTGTGGAACGGTCCCTCGTCGACACCATTCATGCCCCGTATTGGACCGATCAGCCAGGTGCGCCAGAGCCGTGCTCGCAATTGATTGCAAACAAAGAATGTGATCTTGTCATTATTGGCGGAGGTTTCACCGGGTTGTGGACTGCCATTTTGGCAAAAGAACAGGATCCTCAGCGCGATGTCATTCTGCTCGAGGCAGAGACAATCGCATTTGGCGGCTCCGGTCGCAATGGTGGATTTATTTCCGGTTCCCTGACCCATGGGCTTGCACACGGCGAAGCGATCTGGCCACAGGAAATGGACACATTGGTACGTCTGGGTAGCGAGAACCTCAATGCAATCGTCGATTTCACCCAAGCAGAGGGGATTGATGCCGATTTGCGCATTGTGGGTAAAACTGCGGTTGCACTCAACGATCATTCGGTGAAAGCCCTCGAGGCAATGCATGCGCTGCATGCAAAATGGGGAGATACCACCGAGTTGCTTGACCGTGACCAGATGCAGGCAGATGTTCACTCACCCACGTACCTCGGTGGATTACGAGTCCACACCGGAAGCGGCTTGATGGATCCGGCCCGACTGAGTTGGGGACTCAAGCGATCTGCGTTAGCTCGCGGTGTGCGTATCTATGAAAATACCCCAGCATCGCTTCTCGCTAGACGACTTGACGGTGGGGTGGCGCTGCAGACTCCATTCGCATCGGTGCGCTCTGCTCAGGTTGTTATTGCCACTAATGGATTCACTCCGCTGCTGAAGCGTTTGCGGTATCGGGTATTGCCAGTCTTTGATCATGTGCTTGTCACTGAACCACTCACTGACACTCAATTAACGGATATTGGTTGGTCTCAAAACCAAGGCATGACCGATATCGGTAACCAATTCCATTACTACCGTCGCACCCCAGATAACCGCATTCTGTGGGGCGGCTACGACGCGATCTACTATCGAGGTAACCGCACCAACAAAGAACTCGAAAAACGTGATGTCAGTCATCGACTTCTTGCGACGCAATTCTTTAC
>CAITYI010000382.1 GCA_903896585.1 uncultured bacterium | reverse complement strand
GCCTGGAGCAGCAAGTCTGAAAATGCGTATTTGCGTGGAGTTCTTACATCAGGCCCCGATACCGACCAAGCACGCGCAACAACCACCGATCTTCGCTCAGTGACTAGTTCCAGCGCGGCATCCTCCTCGCGCTTCTTCAAAACGCCATAGGGGTTCGTCTGCATGTCGAGTGGGAACGCAACGGCGGCACCACTTGAAACCGTTAACACTGCCCTAACGCTCGGCAATTGAGCCGCGGTAATGAAGTTTTTTGTAAGTGCCGAATTAATTTCAATAAATCTCTCGACGCCAACTTCGGAAATGCGATCTCGAGTTAAAAAAGCAAAGTTAGCCACCACCGTGGGATTGAAATCCTGCACCTGATCGTCATCCCAAGTCACATACTGATCTCGAATCGCACTTGCACAAGCCATTACGGGGATCTGACGATCGAGAAGGGGGAGAAAAGTTCGCCCGAACCAGCCGCTTGCACCCAGAATTAACACCCTGTCATCGCGCCTGACATCTTTGGGCATCACTTCGCTTGACTTATCTTTGCGCGCGTAGATGATCAATTACAGATTTCACGATCCCCGATGGGTCAATGCCGGCCGCCTTATTCAGGAATCCCTGTGAGCCGTGTACTTCCAAACCCTCAGGGGGGAAGCCAAGAACGCTCACAAACCGACTTTCGCGCTGGCTGGAAAGGCTCTCCAATAAAGCACTCCCAAACCCACCTGTCGTGGAGTGCTCCTCAACTGTTATTAGGGACCTACCTTGAGTTAGTTCAAGAATCTGGCCAATAGGAAAGGGTTTGATCCGAGGAACGCTCACAACTTGAACATCCACTCCACTATCACTTAATGATTCTGCGGCACTTAAGCACGCGGAAACTACTGATCCAGTAGCCAATATGGAAGCATCTGACCCACTTCTAACTTCCAACGCTCCCCTTGAAATGTTCGGTACTCCGGCGTGGATCTGGGTTGCCGGGGCGCGCCCCAACCGCAGGTACGTCGGACCTGGTTCATCTAAAAAGGCATCAATCGCTGACGAAGTCTCATAGTTATCCGCAGGGCTAAAGATGCGCATGCCAGGCAACACTCGCATTATAGCCAAATCTTCTAATCCGTGATGTGAATATCCCAATGTTCCGTAACTCGCCCCAGCACCAACAGAAACTATACAGACGCTATGTCCGTGGAAAGTGATGTCATTTCGAATCTGTTCAAGGCACCTAAAGGTGGCAAAGTTAGAAATTGAATACGCGAAAACGCGTTTATTAGTTGAGGCTATCCCTGCAGCCATTGACATCATCGCCTGCTCAGCTACCCCGCAGTTGATGAATTGTTTTGGAAGCAAATCACGGAACTCTTCAACAACGCTAAACCCCAAATCTCCAGTTACGAACATAATAGAAGGATCAGATGAAGCGCTATCCGTAATGCGGCGCATTAATGCGGTGCGCACTAGTCACTATCCAATTCGCTAAGAGCTCCGCCTAGTTCAACATCGTTTGGGGACTTGTAATGCCATGCCACTTGGCCCTCCATAAAGGAAACCCCTTTGCCTTTAATGGTTTCTGCCACGATCACATTCGGCTTATTCCCCGGAGACTTGAGCGCCTCTTTTAGCGCCCGGTGATCATGACCATCCACATGCAGTACTTGCCATCCAAAGGCCTCCCACTTTGCATCAAGAGGCTCAAGCGCTAGCGTTGATTCCGTTGACTCGAACGACTGAAGTCCGTTGCGATCTATAATCGCGGTCAAATTATTCAATTTATGGTGGGCAGCGAATAGCGCTGTCTCCCAAACGCTTCCTTCGTCACACTCTCCATCAGACATAAGAACAAATATTCGCCTGTTGTCTCCGTCTCGTTGAGCTGAAATTGCGATTCCAGAGCCAAATGCAAGCCCATGCCCGAGCGAGCCAGTTGACAACTCAATTCCGGGAACCGTGCCAGCGGTCACGTGACCGGTCAAGCGGCCACCATCTATACAAAACTCTTCAAACCAAGATTCCGGGAAAAACCCTGCGTGGCCCAATACTGCGTATGTCCCTGCCGCAGCGTGTCCTTTTGAGACTATAACCACGTCGCGAAGCGGCGAGTTGATGCTACTCGGCGATACATTCGCAACGCCTGAATACAGCACTGACAAAATATCAATCATTGACAATGAAGAGCCAATGTGTGATGCCTTGCCTGACGCCACCATGCGCACCGCGCTAGCGCGAGCCAACTGAGCCATCTCACTGCTATTCATGCGATCTGTCACGCGCCTCAGAAACGTCACGCACAATGAAATTTGGACGCTGTTTTACCTCTTCATAAATCAATCCAACGTATTCGGCGACAATCCCAATCATGAGTGCGAGTATCCCGAAGGCTAATAGAGATAATGAGATTAGGGAGCCGAAGCCTGCAAACGGAACACCTCGAACAATCCATAGAAGAGCTAGGACCACTATTGATATAAACGAAAATAGACACAAAAGCAAACCTGAGATTGTAATCAGTCGAAGAGGTTTGGTGCTGTTTGAGAAGACACCCCTTGATGCAACTTTCAACACCTCCGCGGTCGTGGCTTTGGATTCACCGGCAAATCGTTTGGGCCGGTCGACCGGCATTCCAAGCGCTCGAAAACCTACCCACGCAGACATCCCACGAAGGAAGCGCCCGCGCTCCGGCATGGCTCTGACTGCTTGGTATGCGCGCCTATCTAGAAGCCGAAAATCACTTGCGTTTCGCGGAATAGCATTATTGGTGAGTTTATCAACTATCCAGTAAAAAGCCTGGGAGTTCATCCGACGGATTAGGCCGGTACCTGCACGTTCAGTCACAATTCCATAGACGTTTTCGTATCCATTTTCCCAAGCATTAAGAAATTCATGGATTACTTCCGGCGGGTCTTGCAAGTCAGCCGTCATCATCACGACTGCATCCTGCTCAACGTAATTCAGCCCTGCCGTAATACCGCCATCCGTCCCGAAATTCCTTGACAACTGAATGCCTACAAAACGCGGATCATCCGTTACGGATTTCTGAATAAGGCGCCACGTGTTATCCGACGAGCCATTGTCAACTAGGTAGCATGTAAAATCATATGCAATCGCCTCGTTAAACACGTTCGCCAACCTTCGTTGCAACTCTTCAATGCAACCCTCTTCATTGTATGCGGGTATAACAACTGCAACGGACTTGCGCATTAACTCATCACCATACCCGCCAGGCTGGGCGCCCTGAATCCCACATGTCGTTGAGCATCTTTAATTCTCGATAGGTATCCATCGGCTGCCAGAAACCCTGATGGCGGTATGCCGATAGCTGACCGTCAGCAGCAAGGCGGGCAAGTGGCTCTTCCTCTAGAACCGAATCCACATCTAGATAATCGATCACTTTAGGGTTCATTACGAAGAATCCGATG
>CAITYI010000381.1 GCA_903896585.1 uncultured bacterium | reverse complement strand
CACCGTCCCCAGGTTCAGGAACGTCTCACTTCGCAGATTGCCAACTCGATCATGCGGATCCTTGAACCCCGTGGTGCCATTGTGATTGTTGAAGCGGAGCACATGTGCATGTCGCTACGCGGTGTGCGCAAGCCCGGTGCAGTCACCACCACAAGTGTGGTGCGGGGAAGTTTGCGCGATCCGGCAACTCGTGCTGAGGCCATGGCTCTGATTTCTTACGGGCGTTAGTTCATGCACCCGCCAGTGGTCATGGGGATTCTCAACGTCACCCCTGACTCATTTTCCGATGGTGGTCAGTACGCCGACCTGCCCGACGCAATCAGCAGGGCCGAGCTGATGACCGCCGAAGGGGCCTCCATCATTGACGTGGGCGGTGAGTCAACCAGACCCGGGGCGGAACGCATCAGTGTGCAAATGGAACTCACCAGGGTGATCCCGGTCATTGAGGAACTTGTGGCCCGTGGCATGTACGTCTCGATTGACACCATGCGAGCTGAAGTTGCTCGAGCAGCTGTTACCGCAGGCGCCAAAATGATTAACGATGTCAGCGGTGGTTTGGCAGATCCAGATATGTTGACAACGGTTGCCGAGTTGGGCGTACCCGTGATCCTCATGCACTGGCGCGGCCCCAGCAAGACCATGCAGGAAGATATTTCATACGACAATGTCGTAATAGATGTGTGCGCTGAACTCCAGCAGCAGGTTGACAAAGCACTGGCAGCGGGAGTTGCCAAGAACAATATTGTGGTGGATCCGGGCATCGGGTTTGGAAAAACGTTTGAACATAACTGGGAGTTGTTGCATCAACTTGAGGCACTTCAAGCATTAGGTTTTCCAGTCCTGGTCGGCGTCTCGCGCAAGAGGTTTCTCGGTGCTCTTCTTGCTCAAGCAGATGGAACTTTGCGGCCCGAACGCCACCGTGACTCCGCTTCGGCCGTTATCGCGGCACAGATTCTTCGCTGGGGAGCTTGGGGTGTGCGCGTTCACTCGGTGCGAGAGACTCTCGATTCCTACATTGCCCTGAATGCAATAGATCCCCATGTTGTTCAGGACCGGATTGAACTGATGGGTGTGCGCGACTTCGGTTATCACGGTGTCTTGGCACATGAAAAGGAACAGGGTCAGTATTTCTCCATCGATGCCACCTTGGGTCTGTCCATTGCCCATGCTGCTCAGACCGACAACCTCGCGGACACCGTGAATTACGCGGAAGTAGCGGACGCGATTCGGGCCCGCATCACCGGGGATTCACTGGATCTCATTGAGAAACTCGCTGAGTTGGTGGCCCAGGATTGTCTGGCGTTTCCGCAGGTTGTTTCCGCGCATATTCGCGTACACAAACCCGATGCACCCATTTCGGGCGACTTCGCAGATGTTGTTGTCAGCCGCTATAAACACCGATCATGAACACGGTACCTACCGGCACATTTGTGGTTGCTTTTGGCGCGAACCTGAATGACCCCATTAACACTCTGAAAAGGGCATATGCCGAACTTGCAATATCGTGGACGAGCCTAGGTGCCTCGCACCTATATCGAACTGTGCCGGTCGGCGGAGTGGAACAGGGTGACTTCACCAATGCGATCGCGGTATTTCAAGCGGATCTCACCCCGCACCAGGTGCTAACGGAGTTACACCGAGTGGAGAATGAATTTGGCCGCACCCGCGAAGTTCGGTGGGGCCCGCGCACACTCGACCTTGATCTGATCGCCATGTGGCAAAACGATCAACCCGTGTATCTGGACACCGAGGAACTCACCATCCCACACCCACGTGCCGCTGAACGCTCATTTGTTACGGTGCCGTGGAATGACATTGACTTACCCCAGCAATATCTCGTGTTGCCGGGGTACGGCACCGTGGATTCACTCACCAGCTCGCGTGAACAACTTGTGCAGCTCCCCGAAAGGCTTGGTGGCTAATGCGGCAAACTAAAGTTTCGCACCTCGTTGTTATTTTCGCGGTCCTCGGCGCCATCGGTTGGGCAATCACCGTGATTCTTCAAGGGCAATCCGGCAGATCACTTCCGGTTCCCGGATTGGCCGCAGCTGCCATGTGGATCTTTGGAATCAGCTTTGCCCTGTGGACATATTTTGCCAAACCGCGGTTGCGGAGATTAACTGGTGAAAAACCATTTCCCCCCTTGGCCGCCGCGCGCATTGCCGTGCTCGCCATGGCTGCGAGCCGAACGGGTGCGGTGATCGGTGGTTTCTATCTTGGGGTGGCCTTGGCTTCCATTTCGAATTCATCGACCCCGGCAGGCTGGTCGGCCATGATCGCCGCTTTCCTTGCCGCAACCGGTTCAGTGTTGGTGGTGGTTTCAGCCCTGTGGCTCGAATCTATGTGCGTTGCCCGCAATTCCAACGATTAGCGTTTGCCTTTTTTCGCATCTCTTTTGGCGGTAAACGAGTATTTGCCAATTGAATAGAGTGCTCGCACCCCATCACGCCAGTTGATTTTTTTACCCTCTGCGTATGTTCGTCCTGAATATGAAATGCCAACCTCGTAAATCCGATATCCGCGAGCTGCAATTTTCGCTGTAACTTCAGGCTCAAACCCAAATCGGTCTTCTTTGAGTTCGATACTTTGAAGAACCTCGATGCGGAAAACCTTGTAGCAAGTCTCCATGTCGGTTAAATTGATGTTCGTTGCCATATTGGACAGAGTTGTGAGAAGCCTGTTGCCAATACTGTGCCAGTAATACAGGACCCGATGCTCCGAGGATCCAATGAATCGTGATCCGTACACAACATCTGCGCGACCATCTCGAAGCGGGCCAAGGAGTCTGAGCAAGTCGGCCGGGTCGTATTCGAGATCGGCGTCCTGTACTGCCACAAATGGTCCGGTAGCTACCGCAAACCCTGTTCGTAAAGACGCGCCCTTGCCTCGATTAATCCCATGGGCCAGCACCTTGATTCGTGGATCGTTAATCCGTTGAATCCGATCGAGAGTGCCATCAACGGATCCATCGTCTACAACAATCACCTCTTTGACAAAAGGTTGTTCTAATACCCGGTGAATTGATTGCTCAATGCTGCCTACTTCGTTATACGCAGGCATGACAATGGAAAGATCCTGCTGAATGTTGTCCCCCTCATCTCGTATTCCTGAAGTTCCAGATTTTCCGCTCGCGAGTTTACCCATGGCGAATGCCGAGGGAATCTACTGTGAGTTTCCCCGTACCGTATGAAGCTATTCGAAGGATGAATTCTTGAGGATGCAGGCTGAAGTATGGCACTTGAGTAGGCAGTTCGACGGTGAAACCATCTGTGCCTTTGAGCTCACCGGCTGCCACCACCGAGTTGTTCGATACTTGAACCAACTCCCATTTACCTGCGGTTGAACCAGCCTTTGCATCAGCTGCGTACCGGATATTCCAGGCGTAGGGTCCTTGTCTCATTAGCCACGCGAAACTAATTGGCAAGTACTCGGCTTCATCTATGGAAACATTGAAAGTCTGAGATTCGATTCGCGGGCCGGGTGTTGCCACCACACCTGCTCCGATTATTGCAAGTGCGGTCACCGCTGCGGCACCGTAGGTGAATTGCCGCTGGATATCAGTGCCAATTGCAGCGACGACTACTCCAAGAAGTATCCACACATAGTTCGGCCAAAAGGTTGCGGCCCAATCGATGTTGTAAAGGGCAGGCATCCAATCTTGAAATGGGAAATACCAGATGGAGTAAGACTCCAACCAGGTTGAGGGTGACTTAGTGTAAAGATCAACTCCGAGTTGTCGGCCGGGTGAGGCGCCTCCGAAGAAGGTTGTCCAACTCCACATCAGGGCATTGACACTGATACCCAAGCCGATGACGATCCAAAATGTCCGCAATGAACTGCGTGAAATTTTTGATAATCCAACTAATGCAGGAACAATCAACAATATGGCCAGAGCCCACGAGTAACGGCCCACAAAGCTACCGAGTCCGTACCATCCTGGATGCATGGCTCCCGGTAGCCAAATTGACAGTGTGACCAGGATCCAGGTAAGGGCAACGAATCGGTACTTTGTAAAAAAAGTGGCTAGACCAAAGAGTGCTACCCACAGCAATGGATTCTGAAACAAGGCTCCCTGATTTTGGTCAAAAAGAAGTCCCCACATGACCATGAGCGCAGTGGCACTTACTTCTAAGGCGCCTTCGGATGGCGGTCCGATGAGTTGACCGAAGGCATAAATGTTGAATGCCATGAGCGTGGCTCCGGAGACGAGTATCGGAAGAAGAAAAGCAGCGACCCTTTGGAGAGAATGTCTTGAACGCCAAATGATAAATGTGAGGGCCACCATGAGTATGAGGGTGGTGATGATGTATTTCGTGCCCAACCATGGCAGAAATCCAATAATGAATCCGTATCCAACAAGTGACCAGTTGTTTCTTTTTATGTCGGCACTCATGAGAAAATAGATACTGGAAAGTATGAGGATTCCAGCAACGAGATCCGGGTAGATTTGATTTGATGCTGGGATAAGTGGGTATCCGATGACAACACCGAGAACGGATACAAATCTTAATGATTGTTTGGTGAAGAGGACACCGGCTATTCGCCATGACACGATTACAGCAATCAACCCGAGGGCAACCATTATTAACTTTGCGCCGAGTACGCCAGCCATTGCAAAAGGAATGGCGGTGAGGACTGAGATTCCCAGACCATGCCAACTGAATAGTCCGTGTGAGCCGGCCACCACGTGGGCTTCTGGCGCGGTAATAGGCGCTCCCGCGGGCGCTAAGCCACTAGCAAAGATTGAGTTGGTAAGGAATTCATGGGTATAAGCCGCCGTGAGATCCAGTGTTCCGTAATTCACCAAAGAGTCCGCAATTATCAGGTAGTGGGGTTCATCTCCCGTAATTTCATAAACTCCGCGGGCCGCCCATACCCACAATGTGATCAGTGACACCGCCAAGTACATGATGAGAAGAATTGTTAGCAGGCGTCCTGCTTTCCCCTCTCCACTAACCACAACTTCAGTCTAGTTTCCGAGAAATAGTCCGTTCGTGTGGGCGCGGAGGGTCTGTGGGTACTCTGCACCCATGAGCACAGATGCCCCTTTGGAAGACCTGCCCTTTGATGAACTTCGCCATCAAGCATTCCACGTGGCGGAAAAGCGCCTCGATATTGGTTTCTTCACCGATGTCTTTGGCCACATGCCCGGCATGGTGGCCATTGAGGGTGAAGGCGGCGACCTCGGATCAATTGGCGGAACTTTCATTGAGACGGTGCGCGCGGTGAAGCAAATGTTTGGTGACTCAGAACTTGATCCAAATACGGAGGCTTTATTGCGAGCTCGGTTCGCGACCTATATTCGAGAACACACCAAGTAAGTTCGATTAGCGGTCGACATCGCCAATCACAATAAATGAACTTTTCACAGCGTCTGCTAACTGCTCCATGTGTGTACCGGTTAGTGCGTGGGCAATTGCTTGCAGATTGTTAAATGAGGCGGATCGCAATTTCAATCGCCATGGTGTTTTCTCACCGGCGCTCACCAGCAGCCAGCCATTGATTCCCGTGGGTCCTTCCGACCACGAGTAGTTAGTGCCCTCGGGTGCCCGAACCACTTTGGGTAACACCACATTCACCGGCTCACCTTCGCCCGTCCGTAAGTGCGGAAGGCACTGATCAATGATTCGGGTGCTCGACTCAATTTGACCGATCAGGTGCAGGAATCTGGACTCGGCATCGCCGGCATGTGGCGCATCAACAGAT
>CAITYI010000380.1 GCA_903896585.1 uncultured bacterium | reverse complement strand
GGTTGAATGATTTCCTGGTAAAAATCACCGTTGACACCCGCCCGAGCGAGGGATTGTGCTGCGGATTGGTCTGGCTGCTCAGCAATTGTTCGTGCTGGTCGATTGCGCTGTGCGAGCGCGTAGCGGACAAATGCGAGTTTGGCGCGAACTGAACCCGAGTTGGGCATGGCAGAATCGGTCACCCATTGCGGGATTTTTCGCGGGTCAGCGAGTTTGACATTTCCATGCGTGGTGCAGGAAATCACGGCGGAACTAAAGGGACGCAGGTCCAGAGCGGAGTGGTCTAGTACTCGGGCGGCTTCAGGGTACGCAGGGTTATACAGTTGAAAACCGCGATCCAATATCGCACCAGACTCGTGGCGATCACTCTGAACGCGTCCGCCGACTTTGGAATCAGCCTCAAATATGGCAACGCTGAATCCATGGATAGACAATTGACGTGCGGCCGCGAGGCCGGCGAGGCCGGCACCCACGATTGCCACATCGGTTTTCACAATTGACTAGACGAGTGCCTGGCGAATTGCGGACTCGATCGTGGTGTCCTGAAAGTGGAAACCTTTTTGTTCAAGCACAGCGGGAAGAACTCGTGCACTACCAAGTACCTCCGAGGAAAACTCACCAAGAACTGTTTTGAGGGCGATACTGGGAACAGCCAGGAGAGTTGGTCGACCAAGTACCGAACCCATAACTTTCGTTATTTCCGCGTTAGTTTGTGGTGTAGGTGCGGTCAAGTTCACCGGTCCGGTGAGCGATTCGTTTTCCGTGAGATACGTGAGGGCACCAACTTCATCGCGTAAGGAAATCCAGGACCAGTATTGCTTTCCACTACCTAGTTTTCCACCGACTCCCGCTTTGAAGAGTGGAAACATGCGGCCCCACGCGCCACCATTACCGGCAACGACGAGCCCGGTGCGGGGGTGAACAACTCGAATACCGGCATCGCGAGCCGGGTTGGCCGCGGCCTCCCATGCGACAACAACATCGGCAAGGAATCCGTGTCCGGCGGGATTCGTTTCCGTGACTATTCGGTCGCCCGTATCTCCATAAAATCCGATTGCGGATCCGCATACAAAAACACGGGGTTTGGGATCGAGGGATGCAATTGCTCGAGCAATGGTGTCGGTCCCCTTGACGCGACTATCGCGAATTTCCTTTTTGTAAGCATCTGTCCACCGATGATCACCCACTCCCGCTCCGGCCAAATGAATAACTGCCTCGGTACCGGCCAGTTTTTCTAGATCAACAAATCCCGATTCAGGATTCCACGTGATTTCATCCGGCGCTGATGTGGCTCGGCGAACCATTCGGTACACGTCGTGGCCCTGTTGGCGCAGATGCGCCACCAACGGCTGACCAATAAGCCCAGAGGCTCCGGTGACCGCAATCTTCATGGTCACAGTCCAAGCTCAGCGTCAAATGCGGCATCTTCGAGCCGCGACTTCATGGTCGTGAGGAAGCGGGCCGCGTCGGCACCATCGACCAACCTGTGGTCATAGGAGAGAGCGAGATACACCATGGAGCGGATCGCAATAACGTCCTGACCATTGTCGTCTGTCACGACAATGGGGCGCTTCACCACGGCACCGGTACCGAGGATTGCCACCTGTGGCTGATTGACAATTGGTGTATCAAATAGGGCGCCACGGCTGCCGGTATTGGTGACGGTGAACGTACCTCCAGAGAGATCATCTGGGGAAACTTTTCCAGAGCGCGTGCGATCTGCTAGGTCTGCAATTCGACGACTGATACCAGCAATGTTGAGTTCACCCGCATTGTGTACAACCGGAACCAGGAGCCCACGTTCTGTATCGACGGCGATTCCAATGTTTTCGGAGTTGTGATAGGTAACAGTTCCCGCCGACATATCAATGGATGCATTGACCTGCGGGTACTGCTTGAGCGCTTCAACGGCAGCTTTGACAAAGAATGGCATGTAGGTGAGTTTCACGCCCTCGTGTTGTTCAAATGAGACCTTCACTCGATTACGCAATGCGGTGATTCGCGTTACATCGACTTCCACCACCGTGGTGAGTTGTGCAGAGGTCTGGAGGGATTCAACCATGCGTTCTGCAATCACTTTTCGCAATCGCGATAGAGGTTCTGTTGTTCCCGGCATGGTTCCACCGGTCACCGGAGTAGTCGGTCGAGGAGGTGAAGCTTTCGCTTGGGGTGCTGCAGCAGGTGCAGGCGCAGGCGCAGGTGCAGGCGCAGGTGCGGCAGCAGTTGGCTGATTACTTACTGCGCCTAGGACATCGGCTTTAGTGATTCGGCCACCGGCACCGGTGCCCGTTACCTTGGCCAAGTCCACCCCAGTCTCGGCAGCCAATCGACGCACAAGAGGAGTGACGTAACCCCCACCCGCACTGTCATCGGCAACGACCGATTCGGGGACGCTGCTTGCAGCTGTTGGGACTACTGGTTTAGGCGCAATCGGAGCGGGTGCTACGGGAGCGGGTGCTACCGGAGCGGGTGCCGCGGGTGTTGGCAGGTTGGGCGCAGTGTGAACCGGGGTGCCTACCTGCGCACCTACCTGCGCACCGATACGGCCAAGTTCGGCACCAACTTCAACAACGGAGTCTTCTGGGGCCGCAATCGAGATTAGTATCCCGGCCACGGGGGCTGGAATTTCGGTGTCCACTTTGTCGGTTGAGATTTCTACCAGCGGTTCATCGACCGCTACCTGATCACCAACCGCCTTTAACCATCTGGTGATTGTCCCTTCGGTCACGCTTTCTCCCAGAGCAGGCAGGCTAATGACCGTCTCGTTGCCGGGTGACTGAACAACGGCAACTTCTTCAAAAACAGCTGGTTCTGGAGAAGCGGGTTCTGGGACAATTTCGACAGAAACGACTTCAGGGGTTTTTTGGGGGGCTGTTTCGGCGGCTGTTTCAGTAACGGACGGTGCGCTGGCGGGTACCGGTGTGGGTGAACCAACTTCGGATTCCTCGCCAATAAGAGCGAGCTCTCCACCTACTTCAACAACATCGTCTTCCTGCGCAGACAGCGAGAGGATCACGCCGGTCACGGGAGAGGGGATTTCAGTATCAACCTTGTCAGTGGATATTTCGACCAGTGGTTCGTCCGCTGTTACGTGGTCACCAACATTTTTTAGCCAACGAGTGATGGTGCCTTCGGTAACGCTTTCGCCAAGTTGTGGCATTTTTACCGAGACCGACATTTTTTTCTCCTTGGGTTGAGGATTGAATGAGACCTAGGCGTGGGCGTGGAGTGGTTTGCCGGCAAGAGCAAGGTGGGCTTCGCCCATGGCCTCGTTTTGGGTCGGGTGGGCATGGATCAAAGTCGCAACATCTTCAGGATAAGCCTCCCAATTGACAATCAATTGCGCTTCTCCGATTTGTTCTCCAACCCGAGAACCCACCATGTGAATCCCAATGACCGGGCCGTCCTTCTTTTGGACTAACTTGATGAAACCTGCGGTGCCAAGAATTTGACTCTTGCCATTGCCGCCTAAGTTGTATTCATACGCGATGGCATCGTCACCGTAAGCAGCCTTGGCTTGGGCCTCTGTCATGCCGACACTGGCCACTTCTGGTTCACAGTAGGTGACTTTCGGGATATTTATGTCTTCAATCACCACAGGATTGAGTCCAGCGATTTCCTCAGCAACGAAAATGCCGTGCTGGAATCCTCGGTGGGCCAGTTGCAGTCCCGGTGTGATGTCTCCGACTGCAAAAACATTTGGAATATTGGTGGATAAACGTGAATCCACGATTACCCATCCGCGATCCATGGCTACTCCCTGTGCTTCAAACCCCATGCCTTCGGTATTGGGACCGCGCCCAATTGCCACGAGAAGTAGATCGGCGCTCAGGGTTTTTCCATCCTCGAGGGTGACATGCACGCCTTGGGCGTCCTGAGTCGCCGATGCGAATTTGGTTCCCAAAATGAGATTAATTCCGCGCTTGCGGTATGCGCGCTCGAGGGCCTTTGAACAAGCTTCATCTTCATTCGGCACGAGGTGGGCGAGACCTTCAACGATGGTTACTTCGGAACCGAATGATTTCCAGACACTGGCGAATTCCACGCCAATCACCCCACCACCAAGAACAATGACGGTTTGGGGGACGTAGTCAAGGTTAAGAGCTTGATCTGATGTCATGATCTTGCCGGTAATTTCTAATCCTGGAATTGACCTGGCATAAGAGCCTGTTGCCAAGACAATATTTTTTCCGATGAATTTGTGTCCATCGACTTCTACCGTGTTAGGGGCAACAAGT
>CAITYI010000379.1 GCA_903896585.1 uncultured bacterium | reverse complement strand
TGATCGACGTATCAGTTGCCTCGCCCATCTTCCGAGATGGCCAGATCGTGGCCTATACCTTGTGCATCGTCCATCATCTCGATATGGGTGGGCGGATGTCGACGCTAGAGTCTAAGGATTTGTTTGAAGAGGGTTTGAAAATTCCTGTTACCAAACTCTACAACGAAGGTAAGTTGAACGAGACGATATTTGATTTCATTCGAGCTAACACCCGTGTGCCAGAGAAGATATTGGGAGATCTGCGGGCGCAGTTGGTTGCAAACCATGTTTGCGAGCGAGGTTTGCAACAACTTCTTGACGAGTATCCATTAGGCGGCCTGGACCGCTTGGCCCATGAGGTTGTCAGCAGAACTGAGCGCAGTTTGCGCGAAAAGATCGCCCAGCTTCCAAGCGGTACCTATCACCATCAGGTGACGCTACCACCCATACCCGGGGTCAAACAAAAAATCATCATCAAAGCGGCGGTTACCATTGATGGAGAAGAGATCACCATCGACTACACCGGTTCTTCGGCGCAGGTGACGGCAGCCATCAACTGCACACCCAACATCGTCAAGTCCTATTCTTCATATCCAATCAAGCTTGCCCTGGACCCGACTGTTCCCAATAACGATGGCAGCTTGCGGCCGATCACGATCGTGGCGCCCGAGGGATCAGTGGTTAACGCACGGATGCCTGCAGCAACTTGGGGACGCACCATGATTGCGCACCTCTTTCCAGACATTATTTATGGCGCACTTGAGAGTGTGATGCCAAAGATGATTTTGGGTTCGGCTGGCGGAGCACCTGCCAACGAGGTCTATCTGCATGGTAAGCATCCCGATGGGCGCTCATTCATGTCTATCGCTCAGCACACTGGTGGGTTTGGCGGCAGCGCCAAGCATGACGGCTACTCAACACTGAGCTTCCCTTTCAATACCCGTAATATTCCAGTTGAGGTGATTGAGAATGAGGCCCGCGTTTACTATCTCCGCAAGGAGTTCCTCGAGGACAGCGGTGGGCCCGGACTCAACCGAGGAGGACTTGGTCAACAGGTGGAATTCTGCATTCTTGATGGCGGAACGCCCGAAGCTCATTATGTGGAAAGTTCGGTGCGCATCAGCGGGCGTTCGCCCGATGGACCGATGCCGGCAATCGGACGCTGCGGCGGTGGCACCGGTATGGGGGGTGGACTTTGGCTTAATGGCCAGCCTGTCGAACATGGGATTTATCGCAAGCTACAACCGACCGATACGGTTCGTTTTGAGATGACGGGCGGCGGCGGTTATGGCGACCCGAAACTGCGAGATCCTCAGCGTGTACTGAAGGATGTTCGAGAGGGCAAGGTCTCAATTCAGGCCGCACTCACGCATTACGCTGTGGTGATCAATCCGGCAAACTTGAGCATCAATGTGCAAGCCACTGCCCAGGCCAGAGCAAAAAGCACCAACTGATTATGAAAACCAGCACCGAACAAGACTCAGGTCGGCAGGATGTCGCTTCGGTCAAGCCCGTGGGGCGTCCATTTTGGCTGCTAACCCCTGGCCTGCTATGGCTGATGGCCTTCATGGTTCTTCCCGTGCTTTTCATGGTGGCGGTTTCGTTCTGGAATTCGGGCTACTACGGTACGCGTCCAGACTTCACTTTCAAGAGCTATATTCGAATTTTTCAGTCTCCTTTGTACGTGGGTCAGTTGATCAAGACCTTGAGGA
>CAITYI010000378.1 GCA_903896585.1 uncultured bacterium | reverse complement strand
CGGCAGGTAAGTTGTGCCACTATGGCAAAGAAGAAGAACCTCGCACCCGTTTCCGTGATTGACGGGGAAGTCCCCGTAGTTGGTCTGCGGGAGCCGTGCCCATGTGGATCGGGGCGCCGCTACAAGGCCTGTCACGGCAAGGAAGCGGCCAAAGCGGTGGCCGCACCCAATCGACCCTTCGAGGGTTTCGTAAGTGAGTGCGACATTGTGGCCATGCGGGAACTGGTGCCCGCTGCTACCGCTGAACTCACCTTGAACAAGGGGGTGGGCGCAGGTCTCAAGGTCACTCTGGCCACCGTGTTGCCCATGGCCTACCCCGCACTGGTTCGAGCCAATGGCGACATTCTGCTGGGCCTGCAAATCAACTCCGGCAGTGGTGATGCATCCCGTGATCTAGCGAATGCCCTGCAACGAGCCCTCCAATCACCCCACGGTGAACCGGTCGGCATTGATCGTGTCACCACGGAATCACCCTCAGCCCAGGAGTTCATTGATCCTTCGGTCAAACTCGATGTTGTGGTGCATGACAACTTTGACTTCTGGCTGGAAAGCGGCGCAGAGGTGACCGAGGATGTGCAAGCATCTTTGGAGCGTGCCAGTGAGTATGCCAATCCCACCAAGAAACTCACATCCATTGCAGCCGGGTACTGGACGCAAATGGGAGCCAAGGAACACCTTCGGTGGATCATGTCCACCCCGGAAAATGATTTGCTCAATGCCCTTGCGCGGTTGCATGCGGCCGAGGCGGATTCCATTGGCCCTGACACTCGACTGGTGGGCATGTTCCGGGCCCAAGGACTTGTTGTCCCCGTGTGGGATCTACCACTTGGTCGCGGTGCCGATGCAATCGAAGAACCTGCTGCCGCATTCGAGGTGCGCTTACAGGAAGCACTGGCGCTATCCAAGCCACTCTCCGATGCCGAGCGGCGCGCGCGAGCGGGGCTTACGACTCGTCAGGTGACACTGCGCGACTCGTAGAGTCGGGCGGAGTGGGGTTGAGACTCGTAGAGTCGGGCGGAGTGAGATCGCGACTCGTAGACGGATCTGTATCTAATTGGGTCTTCAAAATTTCTACGGCTGAAGTTGGCGCAATGACAATCGTTTCCTTGTGGCGTGGACCGGTCCACGGGGCGGGAACGGCATCGAGTGACTCGCATAGATGGTAGGCGACAAATTCATAACTCCCTCGGAAGACCGAGAACTGAGCCCACGCGGTGTCCCGGTTTACTTCAATCGGGTAACCAGCTTCTTCGAGCATGCTCACCGCGGAATCAAACTCCTCGCGGGTAATTTGAATACCTGTGCTTTGGCCACTTTTTAGCAAGTCAATTGTTTCCTTTGGCAGTCGACGGGTCGAGTCTGCTGTTACAGCCATTTCCACGGCAATAGTTCCCGGCCGATACCCGGGCAGTCTTTCTATCTCGCCCTGGGTTTGTTTGGTGGAACCGAAATATTTGCCTAAGAATGGTATCCGGTTGCGAACCCGTTTCTTGACTACTGCATTGGAGTACAAAGTTTCAAATGTTTGAGTCCCGTGAATCACCAGTTCGGAAGCGTCAGCACGCGGCAATGATTTTGTGAGGGATAGATGCAGGGATGCGGCATCCAGTATGCACAAGCCCGAGACGGTCCAATGCCGATACGGCGATGGAGAGCGGATTTGATTGAGGACCGGGTACGTGGTGTGGGTCAGGCGAATATCGGCAAACCATTCGATCCAGACTTTATATCTGTCGGGTGATTCCTTGAGTTGGTTGTTCAACACCAGACGGGCCAGGTACTCAGGTCCCCAACTTGGCTCACCACCGGTGACCCCGAGCAATGCGACATTGACTTCCCGATCCACATAAGCGCTATAAATTGTGGGGAGGAAGCCAATCATGAGGGCAATAACAATGGGACCCGTGGCAGCTGCCATGAACTCCAAGACTGTGGGCTCGGCCAGACTGGCATTGGCAAAGCCCAGGGTGAACAGGCTTGAACCTGATTGCCGAAACGCCTCGAGAAGTCCCATGCCGGCGATTCCATAAATCCACAAGGCGTAAGCCGTCAGATACAGCAAAAGCCACACAATTAATTGGCTGACAATGATCATGGGGCCATTCCATGCGAGAACAATGTCGCGGCCCACGTAGGTTCTTTTACGGTAAGCAATAAATTGGTGAATGCCGGTCACGGTCGAAGAGACTGCGTCTGAAATGGCGGAGGTCAAGGCCCTGGGCACAACCACGGTGCGCAACAAACTGATGGTGGTGGCAAGAAACAGGAACAGACCAAAAACCGTTGCCGCGCCACGCAAAAAAATCAAGAACTCCGGCGAGTTAAAGGCATCCACGTGACACATGTTGGCATGGCCTACCCGGGTACTACGCTGCGACATGTGAATCTTGATGCCCAAACCGCCATGATTGTGGCCCTGGTTGGCATTGTGATTGGGGCGGTGGGCATTCTGATCAGCGTTGTCGCCCTCACTAAGTTATCGAAGCTTCATCGTTCCTATGCACTGCTGGAAGTCGCTGAGGGACGCGAATCTTTCCTCGATGTATTGGCTCGCACGAGAGAAGAATTCGCAGAACTTTCCGACGATGTCAAAGGTCTGGACTACTCGGTGGGCCAATTAACCCGGGGCCTGTCCATTGCCCTGCGCCACGTGGCCGTGGTGCGTTATGACGCCCTCGACAATATGGGTGGCCGCTATTCCTTCTCAGCAGCCCTGATCGATGATTATGGGGACGGATTAATCATCACGAGTATTCACGGCCGCGCTGAGACCCGCTCCTACCTCAAATCAATTGTCGGGGGCGTTGCCGAGATTAAACTTTCACCTGAGGAAGAAGAAGCGGTCACCATTGCACTGCGAGGCGGAAAGTGAGTGGTCAGACCACTCAGACGTCATGTTCTCAAGATTGCCCCTGATGGTTGGATAGGGATTGACGAAAGAGGTGGGTGTGCGCGTTCTTGTTACCGGCGGTGCCGGGTTTATCGGTAGTCACTTTGTGCGTGAACTGCTGGCTGGTTCCTACCCTGGACTCGGAGTAATTGACGGCGTGACGGTCTACGACAAACTCACATACGCGGGCAACCTTGAGAACTTGGTGTCGGTGTCCAGTGATCCACGCTATGCGTTTGTGCAAGGTGATATCTGCGATGGAGACCTACTGGATCAGGTACTTCCGGGCCACGACCTTGTAGTGAACTTTGCTGCCGAAACCCATGTGGATCGCTCAATTCACGGGCCACAGGATTTCGTGGTGACCAATGTAGTGGGAACCCAGACAGTATTGGATGCCTGTCTGCGAAACAATATTCCGCGCGTGGTGCACATTGGCACCGACGAAGTCTATGGATCCATTGACGAAGGCTCGTGGACCGAAGATGAACCTCTGCTACCCAATTCTCCGTACTCCGCTGCCAAGGCAGCTGCCGAATTACTTGTTCGCTCTTATTTTGTTACCTACGGATTAAATGTTTCCTCGACCCGCTGCTCAAATAATTATGGGCCGTATCAATTCCCCGAAAAAGTTATTCCACTTTTT
>CAITYI010000377.1 GCA_903896585.1 uncultured bacterium | reverse complement strand
GATGGCGTGATGATTGGCCGTGAGGCTTATTACAACCCTTGGCTACTCACCACTTGGGATGAAGCATTTTTTCAGGGACAAGCACAAAGCGTTCAGTCTAAACCCGTGCTTTCACGAGAAGACGTGGAAGAAGCAATGGTCACTTACATGGAGAGAGCATTTAAAGAAGATGGGTGTCCTTGGTATGCCATCGCAAGACACATGCTGGGGCTGTATCACGGAGAACGAGGCGGGCGCTTGTGGCGTCAGGTTTGGAGCAACCACAAGCTCAAACCGCAACCGCCCAGAGAAGTGATGCTGTTAGCTCGCGAAGCCCTTGCGCGTGGTGCAGAAGTCCCTCAATCTGGATTGCCGATTGAAATGGCTTTTGCAAGACTTAACAGCTGAACGAATGTGCTGTAGCTGTCAAACTGAATTTTTAAACATTGAATCTCCAAACGAACTGTGCAGAGGACCTAAAACATGTTGATTAAAAAACTAATCGTGTTTATTGAGAAATGGGGCCTTGTGCTCCTGGTTCTTTGTCTACTTACAGTCTTTGGTTTTACTGTTGAAGAAGGCATGAAGCCCCAAGCCGATGCTGAAGCCATTTCGGTTTGGACGTCTATTTTGGATACCTTGACATCAGACTCTGAAAAGGCGGAAGGTTGGGCAAAGGTGATGCACCTGTTATTCAAAGTAACATTGGCTTGGGCCGGTGTTCGCGTTTATATGTCAACCGCTGGTTTGAAGTGGGATAACTTCGCGGCTCGTTATTTGGTGCGCTCACACGTCATCATCATTGCTGGAAAGAGTGAGGAAAACTCGCATTCAAATACGGGGCGCCAATTCTCAAATTCTGCTGGATTAGAAGTCGACAAAAGTGCTTTGGCCATCGAATTAGCGCTTTCGATGGCTACTTCGCGCCCAGTTGTTCTCAACTTAAAGTCAGTCGACGAAAGCAACCGAACCAAGTTGTGGGAGGCGGGCGTAACTTTGTTGACTGAAGATATGGCCATGGCCGCTGTACTCGCCGCAACGGGTGCACAACGAGCAAGTATGTTGATTGCCATGCGCGACCATTATGGCGACAACATTGCCCTTACTCGCTCAGCTTTTAGTCACTCGATGGACAACACTGAGTTAGAGTGCAAATGCCTTATCGAGCCATTGTCTGTGAAGAGAACATTCAGGCTAGAAGACTATTTCGAAAATGACAGCCTGCCGCGAATTCGCATCTTTAACGAAGCAGAGCTCATCGCAAGACGAATTATGCAAAATCATCCGCCAGACTTGCCGGTAGCACGCAGTAATGAGGCTGGTGTTCATTTGGTTTTGGTCGGATTGGGATCGGTGGGGCAGTCAATTTTGCTTCAGCTTGCGCGCTTAGGTCACTACCGTAGCGGTAAGCAGCCGAAGGTGACAGTCATTGATCGAAACGTGAAGCAACAATGGCGCGAGATGCTTGATGCCTGTCCCCAATTGGCGTCTTTGGTTCAGGTGGAAACCCAGGAACTTAAGATTGAGGAAATTACAGAGGAAGACGTCGATCGATGGTTGTTTGACGAAAGGCCTGTGACCATGGCCTATGTCTGCACCAAAGACGAAATTGCCAATCTGAGGTTTGCTCGCCTGCTTGTCAATAGATTACAGGCTCGAGATCCAAAGAGCGATCTCATCATGCCTCAAGTGGTTGCGCTTGATCCTCCGGGTGGCTGTGTGCTTTCGGATTACTCTGTGAATGGTCTGCATAACGGTTGCTTTCACGTTTTCTCGTTGGTGCCATCTGATTTGCAAAAGCAAGAAACTTCCAAAAATGCAGGCAATCACCTCATTTCTGAAATGGACGATGCACGGGCGCGTCAATTCCATGAGGGTTATTGTGCAAAGGATCGGGTTGAGTGTGAGCAACAACCTGGTCGTCAGCCAGCACCCTTTAATAGGCCTTGGACGGAACTTCCAGAGACGGCACGCAACGCCAATCGTATGACGGCTGATCACTTTGAGGTGAAAATGCGTGCAGTAGATTACTGCATTATTCCTAAACAAGCGCTGGCTGATTCCTTAGTTCTTTTGCCAGATCAACTAGAGTTGCTGGCACGCATGGAGCATGATCGTTGGTGGGCTGATCGGATTCTTGATGGTTGGACACACAATGCAGTGCGTGACAACAAGCGCAAATTTCATCCCAATCTAGTCCCCTACGAAGAATTGACCGAGCCAATCAAACAATTGGACAGAGATTCTGTGCTGCAAATGATTGAAATTTTGGATAACGAAGGGCTTGCGATAGCAAGGACATGCTAATTTTCAGATGAAACTAGATTTTTATATTTGACCACTCATTATGAATCTCTAGTTTACTTAGTTT